>SEDG01000379.1 GCA_004295885.1 Pedobacter sp.
TAGCTGCCTTTGCACAAACTTCAGATAAGGCTTTAGCACGAGTAAGATATAGCTTTACACATCTACAAGACACCACGCAGAAAGACAAGCCGTATACGGAGAACATGCTTTTAGTGATTGGAAAAAATGCTTCAGTTTACACTAGTTACGATAAGATAAATCGTGATATAGAAACACAAAAGGCAATTGCAGAGCAGATGAAAAACCAAGCTGGCTCCGGACAAATGAACATCAGCATTAACAGAACAAGTTCTAACCGAGTGTCGGACCTTGATTATTTTTACTTTGTAAACGAAAACAAGTTTTACACCAAAGAACGTCTGGTTACCAACTACCTGGTTGAAGAAGATGCGCCCAAAATAAGTTGGAAAATAGCTAAAGATACCGCAAGTCTATCAGGTATAAATTGCCAAAAAGCCACTGCTCGTTTTAAAGGCAGAAACTGGACGGCTTGGTTTGCTCCAGACCTACCCTTTCAAAGCGGTCCGTGGAAATTAAATGGCTTACCGGGATTAATTGTTGAGGCTTATGATGAAACCAGAACTGTTCAGTTCAAGTTTGCAGGTTTTGAAAACATTAAAGAGGAAGATGTAAAGGCGGCCAAAGCCAATGAGCCAAAGATCAATGTTCCAGGCGGTGGTCCAGGTACGGTAAAAATTGTGGGTATTGATGTTGGAACAACTTATTTAGGTGCAGAGGTAAAACTTCCAGCAGATGCTGTAAAAACCACCAGAAAAGAATTAGATAAACTTAAAGAAGCTAGAGATAAAGACCCACAAGGCTTTATGAATGCGCAAATGGCTGCTCAAGGTGTAACAATGGTTCAAGGCACAAGCATAAGAAGAACGGTTGGCGGTACAGGTGGCGGTGCACCCGTTAAAATTGTAATCAATAATCCAATCGAATTACCTGAAACCAAATGAGAGCGCTATTAATCAGCCTGATTTTCGTCTTGTTTGGACTTGCATCCGCCTATGCGCAAAAACAAATTAAGGGAAATGTAAAAGATACAAAGGGAGCTCCTGTTGTATCTGCAAATGTGAATTTGAAAGATAAGGATGGCAACATTTTAAGCTTCACTAGAACCGATGATAAAGGAAATTTCACTTTGTCGTTTAACGAAGAAACTAAGGATTTATCTATCGAAGCCACAACAATTGGTTATGAAAAAAAAATCTTAGCGGTTACCGATTTAGCAAAAGTTTACGATGTAGTAATGAAAGATAGTGAGATAAACCTTAAAACGGTTGTTGTAAAAAATCGCCCTGCTTTAAGCTTAAATGGCGATACGCTGAACTATAAAACTTCCGACTTTGCCGATAAACAAGACAGGTCTATTGGCGACGTACTTAAAAAGATGCCTGGCATTGAGGTGAGCGAAGATGGTAAGGTTAGTTACAACGGCAAGGGAATTTCCGCACTTTACATTGATGGAGATAATGTTTTGGACGATAAATACAGTATCGGTACTAAGAGCATTCCACAAGGCGCTGTAGATAAAGTGCAGGTGATAGAAAAAGACCAACCTGTAAAAATGCTTCGTAAAAACAACATGAGTGAAGATGTAGCTTTAAACTTAGTGATGAAAGAAGAAGCCAAATTAAAAGTTATGGGCGACATTAGGGCTGGTTTAGGCACCCCAGATCGGTTTGATGGCAATGCCAATGCTATGCTATTTAAAAAGAAAACCAAATTCATCAATAACATTAAAGGAAACAATGTTGGCATAGACCCCGGTATAGATTTAACAGCCTTTAACCCATTTAATTCAGGTAACGACAAACCAAGTGGTTTTCTTTCAGCAGGTGCGGCTGGCGTACCCACCCTACCGCAAAAAAGAACGTTATTTAATAAGGCCGGATTGGCGAACCTAAATAACCTCTATAAGTTTAGTGATGAGCTGCAGGTAAAAGCTAACATCGCTTACCTGTACGACCAAAGAAATCAACAATACAGCAAATTCTCTGAAACCTATTTGTCTGGCCAAACAATTACCTATAATGAGTTGCAAGAAAATGCTATTAATCCGCAAAAATTTCAAGCTAAATTAAATGTTTTAGATAACGCAGACGACCATTATTTCAGCAATAACCTAGTTACCAATTACAGTTTAAACAATACAGCATCTAATGTGATTACCAATGGAATTGGTGCAAACCAAGCCCTAAATCAGAAAAATTTTGAGATTTCTAATGAGTTGAGTTATCGTAAAAAACTAAAATCAGAAAATACATTTAACTTTTTCTCTTTCGTAAGCAGAACAAGCCAGCCAGAGGTATTAAACATTAATCCTGGATTAAATGAAGCCATACTTAATAATAACCAACCATTTGCAGGTTTAAATCAGTATGTAAAATTGCCGACTTGGTATACTAACAATTACACGGCTTTTGCTTTTGTAAATAACAAGTTTACACAGACTTACAGGGTTGGATTTAATCTACAACATCAAGAGTTAGGTTCAGAATTGTATCGTATACAAAATAATGGCAATACAGAATTGGTTTCGTCACAAATGACCAATAATCTTGCTTGGTTAAAAAGCAAAATCTACACTGATGCTACCTACGAATATAATTCAGGCAATTTCAAGGCAAGCCTCGGCTTACCAGTAAGCTACAATCACATAAGCTATGAAGATGAAACAAAGAGCCTAGATAAAAACTTGCACAGGGTATTTGTTAATCCATCTTTAAGCTTAAAATACCAAACCGGCATAGAGAACTATGTAACCGCTAATTACAGCTATAACAACAATTTAGGCGGTATTGATGATGTTTATCGTGGAACTATTTTAAAAAATTATAGGTCATTATTTGCCAATGATGCGCCGATAACTGAAAGTAAATCTCAATCTGTTGGTGCAGGTTTCAATTTTCGCAAGGCGATGCAAATGTTTTTCCTTAACCTAAGCGCAAACTATACTAGTTCAACTGTAAACACGATATCGTCCTATAATCTATCGAACAACATTCAGCAACGGGTTGTTATAGCATTGCCAAACGATATGAAAAGTTTAGGTTTTAGCGCAAATGCTAGCAAATATCTGTTCAATTTAAGAAGTACAGTGAACGTGGGCGCAAGTTTTAACCAATCTACTTTTGAGCAATTGCAAAA
>SEDG01000380.1 GCA_004295885.1 Pedobacter sp.
AGCCCTGCAACTATTGCAGCGGTAACCATTACAGAAAATTCAAATAATAGCGGCGGTAATGTAACCCTAACACCAGGAACTGGTATTGTTAGTGTAGCACCAAATACGCCACCAGGAACTTACACTATTAATTATACCATTACTGATAAGTTAGATCCTTCTAAAACATCAAGTTCAAATGTTGTGGTTTTTGTTACTACAGGTGCAATTCAAGCTAATGACGACAACGGCACTGCAAATACAGTAAATGGTGGTGTGGCTATTTCAAATATTTTAACGAATGATAAGTATAACGGCACAAATCAAGTACCTACTACTGCTGATGTTACCATTGCAGAGGTTCCCGGTAGTAATACAAGCGCTGGCAAGGTTACTTTAAATGTAACAACTGGTCAGGTATTAGTTGCTCCAAATACACCAGCAGGAGTCTATACTATAGATTATTCAATCACTGATAAGTTAGATCCGAGTAAGGTAGCTACAGCAATTATTACAGTTACCGTTTCGTCTGGTGCCATTCAGGCAAGTAACGATGCAGGCTCAGTAAGTGGAATTGCGGGCGGTGTTGCAGTAGCGAATGTTTTAATTAATGACACTTTCAACGGCGGTAGTCCGGCTACTTTAACGAATGTGAATTTAGCTCAAGTTTCTACAACTAATGCAAAGGTAACATTGGATGTGTTAACTGGTAAAATAAATGTAGCTCCAGGAACGCCCGGAGGTGTGTATACTTTGGTTTATACCATTGTTGATAAGCTAGATCCAACTAAAACTGCACAAGCAACTGTAACGGTTACGGTTGTGGCACCAATGATTATTGCAACTAACGACAGTGGAACTGTTAATGGATTGGTAGGAGGAACTGCCGTTGCAAACGTATTAGTTAACGATACTTACAACGGAAATCCGGCTACGCTGAATGATGTAACTATTTCTCAAGTTTCAACTAGTAATCCTAAAGTAACAATAGATCCTACAACAGGGAAAGTTAATGTTGCGCCAGAAACTGCGGCAGGTACTTACAACGTTGTTTACCAAATTGAAGATAAACTAAACCCAGGCTCTAAAAAAACTGCAACAGTAACCGTTACGGTTACCGCTCCTGCAATGGTTGCTACTAATGATACGAGCGCTGCAAATGGGGTAACTGGCGGAACAGCTGTAACGAATATATTAGCTAACGATACTTACAATGGTGTTCCAGCAACATTGAATGATGTTACGATTACTCAAGTATCGTCGACCAGTCCGAATGTAACAATAGACCCAGCTACGGGAAAAGTAAATGTTGCACCAAATACACCAGCTGGAACTTACACCTTGGTTTATGAAATTGAAGATAAATTAAATCCTGGGCAGAAAAATACAGCAACAATTACTGTTACAGTGGCTAGCGGAACGTTGGCGGCAACACCAGATACGGGTACCATTTTAGGTTTCTTTGGAGGAACTATTCAAATGGATATTTTAGCTAATGATACCTATAATGGCGGTGCTCAAGCTAATATAGGGAATGTTGTTATCACACAATTGTCTACCGATAATCCGAAAATTAACATAGACCCATCTAATGGAAAAGTAATTGTTCAGCCACGTACTTTGCCTGGCGTTTATGTAATAAACTATCAGATTACCGATAAATTAGATCCGGCAAATAAAGCAACAACAACTGTTACCATCACTATACCTAATTGGATTACAGATTTAACGGTTACGAAAGTTGCCAATAAAACAGGAGTGGAGGCAAATGAAAGTATTGCTTACACCATAGTTGTAAGAAACATTGGTACAGCAACAGTGTTAGCTGGTAGGGCAATCGTGTTATCAGAATCGCTACCTGCAGGTTTAACAAATGTAACTTACCAAGCAACTGGTGGTACTTATAACCCAACAGCAAATACCTTTACAACGGCTGCAGATCTAGATGCAGGACAATCGGTTACTTTAATGGTAATGGGTACAGTTAATGCAAACTATACTCAAAATGATATTACCAACACCGTAACGGTTGATGCTGCACAATTGGCGATGGATCCAAATCCTAATAATAACTCAGCCTCTGTTACTACTCCGATTTTAAAAGGTAAGATAGCTTTGGTAAAATCGGGTTCGGTCAGTTCAGCAAACAATACCATTACTTATACTTTTACGATAAAGAATACTGGAAATGTGGCGTTAAATAATATCACGTTAACAGATGCGAAACTTGGGCTAAACGTCGTTTTACCTACTTCATTAGCCATAGGAGCTAGTACAACGTATACGCGGGTTTATACTTTATCACAAAGTGACAAAGATTTGGGAACAGTAACCAACACGGCGAATGTAAGTTCTAAATCGCCAGCTGGCAATACAATTACCGATATATCAGGAACTGCTGAAAACAATGACAATCCAACTGTTACATCTATACCTAATTTACCGGCCCTTTCATTAACAAAAGTCCCCAACAATAATGGTACAAAAGTAGGCGATGTGATTACGTATTTCATCGTTCTTAAGAATACGGGAAATGTAACGTTAAATAACATTGAAATTACAGACGCAAACGCAACTTTGGCAAGTTCTCCAACCCCAAGCCCAAACCCTAACAGCTCTGGATATTTTATCCCTACGTTAGCTCCTGGTGCATTGGTAAATATTACGGCAACGCATAACCTTACGCAAGCAGATATTAATGCTGGTACTGTAGTAAATCAAGCTAATGCAACTGCAAAAGATCCAAAAGGAAATAATTTAAACAAGGTTTCAGATGATCCATCAACATCTGCTTCGGATGACCCTACTGTAATTTCCATCCCACAAGCTTCCTCAATGACCTTAACTAAAACTGCTAATAATACTGGCGGCAAGGCAGGAGATGTAATCAACTACACTTTAGTGGTTAAAAACACAGGTAATACTACGTTAACAAATGTAGTAGTGGCAGATGCTGGTGCAGATGCCGGTAGTATTTTGCCAGCAAGTGTTGCAACTATACAACCGGGTGCAATAGCGGTAGTGGTGGCCAAACATACATTAACACAAGCTGATGTTAATTTAGGTAGATTTAGTAACCAAGCAAGCGTTAGCGCAAAAGATGGCGGTAATAACACCATTACAGATCCATTGTCT
>SEDG01000381.1 GCA_004295885.1 Pedobacter sp.
CCTTCATCAAAAGATGGAAAAACAACCATCTCTGGTGTAGGTGATAGAGGAACTTATACTTTCTCTTTTAATGGAAATAATTAATAAATACCTGTTATAACTGAGGGGAGCGATTTAATAATTGCTCCCTTTTTTTGTGCTTAATTATTTTCTTAACCAGTTCATTAACTGATATTTTAAATTTGGAATCTTAATTTTTTTTAGAATGTTTCTAAATAACCACTTTATTATGATTTTATACAAACGGGTCCCGTTTTAATTCATATTTTAAATACTTTTGCATTAACTGAATAAAAAATAAAAGCTAATGGGTAGTATCGCAAATGCTTTTTCCTCGTCAATAGGAAAAAAACTAATAATGGGCCTTACCGGTCTTTTTCTAATCTCTTTTTTACTTGTGCACTGTTTCTTAAACTGTTTTGTGTTTTTTGATAAAACGGGAGTATTGTTCAACGAAGGCGCCCATTTTATGGCAACTAACTGGATAATCAGGGCAATGGAAGTAGTTTTAATGTTAGGGTTGTTGTTGCACATTGTACAAGGTGCGAGATTAACATTCGAAAATCAAGCTGCAAGGCCTGTAAAATATGCCTATAACAATGGCAATGCTAACAGTAAATGGTATTCTCGCTCAATGGGTTTATTAGGTACATTATTATTAATGTTCTTGGTTGTGCATTTGTCTGACTTTTGGATTGTATCTCGTTTTACAGGTATAGAGCATTTTAATGGAAATACGCCATTAGACGCTTCGGGCCATGAAGATTTATTTGCAGTAATGTATGCTAAATTTAGCGAACCATGGCGTGTAATTTTATACGTTTTGGCGATGATTTCTTTAGCCTATCACTTATTGCATGGTTTCGCATCAACGTTTCAAACCATGGGTTGGAACCACAAAAAATATACACCTATCATTAAATCTTTAGGTGTCGCTTTCTCTATCATTATTCCGTTGCTTTTTGCCTTAATGCCAATTGCAATTTATTTTGGTTGGGGTTTATAAATAATTTTGAACGAATAAAGCTAAAATATAATGTCAGCAATAAATTCAAATATACCAGAAGGAGAATTAACCACTAAATGGACGAAATTTAAGTCGTCTGTGCCTTTGGTTAACCCTTCTAACAAAAGAAGCTTAGAAATAATTGTAGTTGGTTCTGGCTTGGCTGGAGCATCAGCAGCTGCAACATTGGCAGAAATGGGTTACAAAGTGAAATGCTTTTGTTTCCAAGATTCGCCACGTAGAGCGCACTCTATTGCTGCTCAAGGTGGTATCAATGCCGCAAAGAATTATCAAAATGATGGCGATAGCACTTATCGTTTATTTTATGATACTATTAAAGGTGGAGATTATCGTGCTCGTGAGGCAAACGTTCATCGTTTAGCTGAAGTTAGCGCAAACATTATCGACCAATGTGTGGCTCAAGGTGTTCCTTTGGCTCGTGAATATGGTGGTTTGTTAGATAACCGTTCATTTGGTGGTACACAGGTTCAAAGAACTTTTTATGCAGCCGGTCAAACTGGTCAACAGTTATTGTTAGGTGCATATTCTGCTTTAGAGCGTCAAATTGGAATGGGTAAAGTAGAAATGTTTACTCGCCATGAAATGCTTGAAGTTGTTAAAATTGATGGTAAAGCTCGTGGTATTATTGCTCGCAATTTAATTACTGGAGAATTAGAGCGTCACTTTGGTCATGCTGTGGTTTTAGGAACAGGTGGTTACGGAAACGTATTCTATCTTTCTACCAATGCAATGGGAAGTAACGTAACTGCTGCTTGGAAAGCGAATAAACAAGGTGCATTTTTCGCAAACCCTTGTTATACTCAGATTCACCCAACATGTATTCCAGTTTCTGGAGACCATCAATCTAAATTAACCCTAATGTCTGAGTCGTTACGTAACGATGGCCGTATTTGGGTTCCAAAAAAGAAAGACGATACCCGTAAAGCTTCAGAAATTCCTGAGGATGAAAGAGATTATTATTTAGAGCGCCGTTATCCTGCTTTTGGTAACTTGGTTCCACGTGATGTGGCCTCTCGTGCTGCAAAAGAAAGATGTGACGCTGGTTATGGTGTAGGGTCTTCAAAACTTGCTGTATACCTAGATTTTAAAGCAAATACAGAGCGTTACGGTAAAATTGAAGCAGCTAAGGCTGGTATTCAAAATCCTGATAAGGAAACTTGCATGCGTCTAGGAACCGCAGTTGTTAAAGAAAAGTATGGCAACCTATTCGATATGTATGCGCAGATTACTGGCGAGAATCCTTACGAAACGCCAATGCGTATTTATCCAGCTGTACACTATACCATGGGTGGTTTATGGGTAGATTATAACTTGATGACAACGGTGCCTGGTTTATATTGTACTGGTGAGGCTAACTTCTCAGACCACGGTGCAAACCGTTTAGGAGCATCAGCTTTGATGCAAGGTTTGGCAGATGGTTATTTCGTACTTCCATATACTATCGGACAATATCTATCAAAAGAAATTTCTGTTAAGGCAATTCCAACAGATCATCCAGCATTTGCTGAAGCAGAAGCTAAAGCAAAAGGGATATTAGATACGTTAATTGGAATTAAAGGAACGAAATCTGTAGATCATTTCCACAAAAAATTAGGTTTAATTATGTGGGATAAATGTGGAATGGCTCGTAATGCTGAAGGTTTAAAATCGGCAATTGCAGAAATTCAACAATTGAAAAAGGATTTTTGGAGTGATGTTCGTGTTCCTGGTTCTGCTGATGAATATAACCCAGAACTAGAAAAAGCAGGCCGTGTTGCAGATTTCATCGAGTTGGGTGAATTGATGTGCATCGATGCATTAAATCGCAATGAAAGCTGTGGTGGTCACTTCCGTGAGGAATATCAAACAGAAGAAGGAGAGGCATTACGTGATGATGAAAACTATGCTTACGTAGCAGCTTGGGAAAATAAAGGTGATGGAAGTTTCGAGCTTCACAAAGAAGAATTGAAATTTGAAAATATTAAAATAGCACAAAGAAGTTATAAATAGATGTGAGAGAGGAGATATGAGAAACTAGATTTGAGATATGAGATAAGGCGACGTCCTCGATTCTCACATCTCACATCTCACAT
>SEDG01000382.1 GCA_004295885.1 Pedobacter sp.
AAAATACAGCAAATTCAGGAGTTATCAACCAAGTTTAATTACAAGCATGGCTTAATAGAAAGTGCATTTTTTCGGTCGTGGTTAACCTATAGATATGGTTCTGCCGATGCCTGTATAAATTCGATAGACAGTGCCATCAAAAACATTCCCAATATCTCAAGTGACGCAGCAGAGGTTAAATTCTACATTTTAAAAGGCCAATGTTATGTAAAAAAGACGCAGTTTGACCAAGCGGTAAATAATTTCAGCACTGCTATAAAAATAGCCGAACGCAAAAAGGATTTTGCGAGCAAGACAGGTGCGTTAATAAGCGTGGGCTGGGCCTATATGGAAGATTCTAAGCCCAAAGAGGCGATTGGTTTTTTTACTGAAGTTTTAACTTTAAATCCAGAAAAAACATACAACAACCGAGCTTTAGTTCTTTGCAATATTGCAGCTTGTTATAACATATTAGCCAATTACGCTGCAGCAGAGAAATATGCCTTGCAAGGAGTTGACGCCGCAAGAGCTTCTGGTAGTATGGTAGATTTAGCGAATGGATTAAATATTTTAGCAAGAAGTAATTACCAACGAGGCAAATTTGATAAAGCAATTATTTACTTAAAAGAGGCGAGCAAGGCAAGGGAAAAAGTGGAAGACCCAGCTATGTTAGCATCAGATTATTTAGAGTTGGCCGATGTTTACCTCAAAACCAATCAAGCCAACCAAGCAATTTTATATGCAAAAAAGGCAGAGGCGATTAGTTATGTGAATAAAATAGATTTAAAACTTGCAAATTCCTATGAGGCTTTGGCTGGCGGTTTTACAGCCATAGGCGATTTTAAAAACGCAGCTCGTTATTACCAAAAATTATTAGCTCATAAAGACAGTACTGGAACGGGAAATTACAGCAAAGCCCTAGCCGAACTACAAGTAAAGTTTGCCACTGAAAAGAAAATTACAGAAAACCTTAAGCTGAAAAAAGAAAACTTAGAAAGTAAGTTAAGCATCAGCAACAAGCAAAAATGGTTAATTATTTTAATAGCTGGTTTGCTTGGGGTGGTGGCAACTGGATTATATATCTTTTACTTAACGAGAAGTAAATACAGAACCCAAAGAGCGTTAGAGCAATTAAACGAGCAAAAAAATAGAACACTTGCCGTTATGCAAACTGAAGAAAGTGAGCGTAGACGAATTGCAGGCGACTTACATGACGGTGTTTGCCAGATGTTGGTTGCTGCTTCATTACAATTAAAAAATGCAAAGGGCGATGAAGAGAAGTTAGCTAAAATAGATGGACTGTTAGACCAAGCTACTACCGAAGTAAGAGCCGTTTCGCATCAAATGACTCCAGAATTGTTATTGCATTACGGGTTATTAATGGCTGTACAACAGGGAATTGAGCGTTTAAATGATGCGCAAAATAAATGTAAATTTACTTTGTTTGAACACGTAGAGTTTGAAGATATTGACGAAATGTTGGCAGTGGTGATTTACAGGGCTTTTCAAGAGTTAACAAACAATGTTTTAAAACATGCAAATGCAACAGAAGTTAGTGTACACCTTATCATTAATGAGGAAGAAGCGTTGCTGATGATTGAAGACAATGGGGAGGGATTTGATAGCAAAACCAATAAATTTGGATTGGGGTTAAAGAATTTAGAAAGCAGGATAAAATTATACGGTGGCGGGTTAGATATTGATACGATGTTGGGAAAAGGAACTACCTCAATACTTAAGTTTACTTCGCCTAAACGTAAAAATGTATTAGTTTAAAAAAGCAAGTTTGGAAAAGATTAAAGTTTTTTTGGTAGATGACCACGATATCTTAATGGATGGCATTGAAGCTATTTTAAAAGATGCTGATGATATTGTTGTGGTTGGCAAGGCAAATTCTGTTGAGATGGCTGAACAATATATTAAGGTTAAACAACCTGAAGTAGTGTTGACAGATATCAGTATGGGAAAAAAATCTGGATTAGATTTAACCAAGTTCCTTCAGCAACATTACCCCAAAATTAAAATCATCATCCTTTCTATGCATGACGATTACTTTAATATCTCCAGTCTAATTAAAGCTGGAGCTTCTGGTTATCTACTTAAAAATATAAAAAACGAAGAGCTTCACAAGGCTATTGCAAAGGTCATGAACAATGAGACTTACATTCAGCAATCCATCGCCTCTAAATTTGTAAACGGCTATGTAAGGGATTCACAGACCGAAAAAATAAATAATTTATCGCCTCGAGAAATAGAAATAATAAGGCTTATCGTAGAAGAAAACACCACAATTGAGATAAGTAAAAGACTTTTCATCTCTGAACATACAGTAGAAACACATCGCAAAAACATCTGGCGCAAAACTGGTGCTAAATCAATCATCGGTTTAATTAATTATGCAAAACAGCATCAATTAATAGGTTAAACTTAAATACCTACCAAAGGGGATTTAAATCATATCAATTGGTGCTAAATTTATTGATAATGAAACACTTTAAGATATACCTCGTTTTAATCCTTATTTCGATAAGCTTTTCGGCTTTTAGTCAGAAAAAATTTGCTGGCACTTTTTCAAATGGATATAAAGGCGCTAAACTTTCTTTTACATTATCAGCAGATGGAAAGCAATTGCAAAACTTTACTTTTGATGGCTTTTGGCGATGTGGCGGTTCAACCGAACATATTAAAGCTGGTCCAGAGAAAAGCTTTCCTGTAGTTAACGGCAAAATTCAGGGTGTAATTCTCGACCCAGAGAATGGAGGAGCATCTGCTTTTCGCTTTGATTTAGAAGGAACTATTAACGGCAAACAAGCTAATGGTACTTTTAGGATGAGTATCACAGGCTTAAGTTGCGATACTTATAAGTTAAATTGGACAGCTGTAGCGATCTAGATTTTCCCAGTTTTTAAGCCAAGCCCTTTTAGGTAACCATCATTAGTTGTGCAATTAGAAAACTTGCATTGCTCTAATAAATCATTTAAAGCTTTTTCGATAACAGCTTTGTCTGTTGGTGCATATTTTCTTAAATCAGCAAAACTAGTTTTAGGCTGGTCGGCATATTTAATAACCAAATTATAGTTTTCTGGAACTGGGAAAGTAACAATCCCCGCTTTGGCATCC
>SEDG01000383.1 GCA_004295885.1 Pedobacter sp.
TCTTTTTTATTGCAAATGGTTTTACCATGGTGGGTTGTAATTGTCATCGCATTTGCCACCTGTGGTATAATTGGCAAAACAGGTAAAATATCCTTTTGGCAACCTTTTTTGGCTATTTTAACCTTGTGGATAGCGATGGCTTTGTTTAAAAGCTTACCAAATCATAACGTTTTAGCTACTCGTGTTGCAGAAATGTTAAGTGTAAAATTGTGGCCAATAGTTTTAGTAGTTACCGGTTTATTAGGCGGATTGGCAGCTGGCATAAGTGGCTATTGTGGTTATCATTTCAGAAAAGCAATGATTAGTATGAAAACACCTGCCTAAATCATAATTGTTTGTACTTTTGTGCAGTGAATTTAAATCCTGACCAAATTTTCTCTATCGATAATGAAACAACTTTTAACGAAGTTGCTTTAACTGTTTTTGAGCATCAAGCTAAAAATTGTCGGGTTTATCATGATTACATTTCCCATCTAAATGTTAACCCTTCATCCATAAAAAATTATAAGGAAATTCCTTTTTTACCGATTAGCTTTTTTAAAAGCCACCAAGTTTTAAGCACGAACCAAAAACCTCAAATTGTTTTCAGCAGTTCTGGTACCACGGGTCAAATAACTAGTAAACATTTAGTTAGTGATGTAAGTATCTACGAAGAAAGTTTCAATAAAGCATTTGAGCAATTTTACGGCAATTCCAAGGATATTTGCATCTTAGCATTGCTTCCATCCTATTTAGAACGAGAAGGCTCCTCTTTAATTTACATGGTTGATGATTTGCTAAATCAAAGCCTTCATCCACAAAGTGGATATTTTCTTGATGATTTAGAAAAGCTCTTTAACACCGTAACGGATTTAAAAAAAGCTAATCAAAAAACCATTCTAATAGGCGTTACTTATGCTTTATTAGATTTTGTAGAACAATTTCAAATAGATTTTCCAGCGTTAATTATAATGGAAACAGGCGGAATGAAAGGCAAACGAAAAGAAATGGTGAGAGAAGAATTACATGACATTTTAACCGCAGGTTTTGGCGTAAAACATATTCACAGCGAATACGGAATGACCGAATTACTTTCTCAAGGTTACTCTTACGGCGAAGGGATTTTCAATTGTCCACCTTGGATGAAGATATTATTGAGAGACACCTCAGATCCATTAAGTTTATTGCAAAACAGACAAAGCGGAGGAATTAACGTAATTGATTTGGCTAACATCAACTCTTGTTCTTTTATCGCTACCCAAGATTTAGGAAAAGTTTATGCGGACGGGAGTTTTGAAGTTTTAGGAAGATTTGACAATGCCGATATCAGAGGTTGCAATTTATTGGTGCAATAAAAAATCCCAAACTTTTCAGAATGGGATTAGCTTATATTTTTTAAAATCTATTATTCAGCGATCAATAAGAAATAGTTTTTCTTACCTTTTTGCACAACAATAAATTGGTCATTAATTAAATCATTTACGCCATAAGTTGATGTAATTTCTGGAACCTTAACTTTATTCACGCTCAATCCGCCACCCTGTATCGTTTTTTTAACTTCTCCTTTGGATGGAAGCACCCCGGTTTTCTCTGCTAGCAATGTAGCCACATCAATTCCATCAGCTAATTCTGCTTTTGATATAGTAAACTGAGGGACACCTTCAAAAATCTCTAAAACACTTTTAGAATCTAATGTTTGCAAAAACTCAACAGCACCGTTTCCAAATAAAAACTCTGATGTTTTTATCGCCGTTTCTAACGCTTCTTGTGAGTGAGTTCTGATGGTGATATCTTCAGCCAAGGCTTTTTGTAAAATACGCAAATGTGGCGCAGCATCATGGTCTTGCTCTAACGCCTCTATCTCTTCTTGAGTTTTTAATGTGAAAATTCTAATCCATTTTTTTACATCATCATCAGAAGAGTTTAACCAAAACTGGTAATATTTATAAGGCGAGGTTTTTTCCGCATTTAACCAAACAGCACCACTTTCCGTTTTACCAAATTTAGTACCATCTGCTTTTTTAATTAACTGTGTCGTAATGGCATAAGCTGTGCCTTGGTCTTTTCTTCTAATCAACTCTGTTCCAGTAACAATGTTACCCCACTGATCAGAGCCACCCATTTGTAGAACGCAATTATGATGTTTCCATAAGTAGTAAAAATCATAACCTTGTACTAATTGATAACTAAATTCTGTAAAAGACATTCCAGTTTCGCCTTCCAAACGTTTTTTAACGCTGTCTTTGGCCATCATGTAATTTACTGTGATGTGTTTACCTACATCACGAATAAAGTCTAAGAAGTTCATGTTTTTGAACCAATCAGCATTATTAACCATGATAGCACCATTGCCAGCATCTTCAAACTTTAAAAACTTAGCAAGTTGAGTTTTCATACCAGCCAAGTTATGAGCTACCATTTCTTCAGTCTGTAAGTTTCTCTCATCAGACTTACCTGAAGGGTCTCCCACCATTCCTGTAGCCCCACCGACCAAAGCAACTGGTTTATGACCAGCATTTTGAAAATGGATTAACGTCATGATTTGAGTGAGGTGGCCAATATGTAATGAATCGGCAGTTGGGTCAAAACCAATATAACCTGCACACATTGCCTCATTCAGCTTTTCTTCTGTATTTGGCATAATGTCATGCAACATCCCTCTCCAACGTAATTCATCAACAAAATTTGTCATTATTTCTTCTTTTAGGTCGCAAAGATACTTTTTTAAGGAGAAAGACCAAAGTCCAAAGCTTAAAGCAAAAAACGATACTGCTTAATTTAAATAAGCCTTGGTCTTTTAGCATTATTCTTTTAGCTTCACGATATGAATTTCCTTTCGCATTTTTACTTTGAAAGAGAAAACCACGATGAAAACATGGTTATTGGAACCGTATTGCCAGATTTGGTTAAAAACGCACACAAAGACTGGAACCTATATCCACAAAAAACAGAACAACTTTTTATTGATGATAAACAATTAAATTCTCTTTTAACAGGATGGAAAAGGCACCTGAAAGTAGATTTATTGTTTCACTCCTCCGACTTCTTCCATACAGAGACAGCCAAACTAAAACAACTGCTGCTGCCTATTTTAAATGAAAGTCCAGT
>SEDG01000384.1 GCA_004295885.1 Pedobacter sp.
GGGCTAATAAATTTCGCAAAACAAAACGGGATAGCCTAGAGCTCTAAACTTTATACATCTTATTATAAGTTGATTACGTAAGTAACATTGTGGTTTATGAAATTAAAATGACAATTGTGCATTATACGACATTAATTAAACTACATTAGCTAAAATATAGAAACTGCCCAAATACTACCTTACAAATAATATGACACAAAAAGTCAAGTTTACGAACGTCAACAAATCTACATTTTATGCTACCTTAAGAAAGCGAGTTGATGCGCATTTTGACGACCAAAATTTAAGTGTTAATGCCAATGGGGCGATGTGGTTTAAGGCTGTATTCTTTTTGGGAACTTTTATTGCACTATATCTTTTAATATTGTTGGGCGATATCAATCCGCTTATAAAACTAGGAATGGCAATTGCTTTAGGGATGTTTGGGGCTTTTGTAGGTTTTAACATTTGCCATGATGCCATTCATAAAGCATTTTCGGCTAACCAAACTGTTAATAAAGCCTTCAGCTTTTTATTTAGTTTGATTGGTGCTAGCGCCTATGTTTGGAGCATTTGCCATAACATTGTTCACCACACTTACACCAATATTTCTGGTCACGATGAAGATATCGATGTGGCGCCAGGCTTAATCCGCTTTTGCGAAAATGAGCCTGTTAATAAGGTACAGCGTTACCAACACATCTATGCTTTTGGTTTATATAGTTTAGCCATGCTTTCATGGGTTTTTAGAAAAGACTACAAAAAATTCTTCCAAACTAAGATAGGCTGTCAAGTTGCTAACCACCCAAGAATTGAATATTTCAATCTATTTTTCTTTAAATTTTTATACTATTTCTTATTCATCATTCTTCCTTTAATTGTGATAGACATGACTTGGTGGCAATTCATCATTGGCTTTTTAGCTATGCAATTTGCACAAGGCTTAGTGCTCGGTTTAGTGTTTCAATTGGCGCACGTTGTAGAAGGAACGAGTTTTCCTCATCCAAATGTTGATGGAAATATAGAGGAAGCTTGGGCAGCTCACCAAATGATGACAACTGCCAACTTTGCTGTAAATAGTAAGATTGCTGGCTTTTTATGCGGAGGTTTAAACAGACAAGTGGAACATCATTTGTTTCCAAAAATTTGTCACATTCATTATCCAGCTATCGGAAAAATAGTAAAGGAAACGGCCTTAGAATTTAACTTGCCTTATATCGAAAGTCCAACATTTTTGCATGCGTTGGGCTCGCACTATCGCATGTTGCGTAAATTGGGAAAAGAAGCATACATCGCTAAGCAAACCGAGGCTACAATCCCTTGTTTACTAACGGCTTCCATAAAAATTACGCAACCTTTATAGTTAAAAAACTGTAAATTTTCTTTTGTTTATTGCGAACAAATAAATAAATTGTTTGTTAGTAGAGGATATATTTTGCCCTTGAAAATAAAAACAAATTAGCGCTTTATGAGTTTCGGATTCATTAGCGGAGGAGGCGAAAGTGGCGCTCTTATCCGCTCTATTGATTGGAGTAAAAGTCCCCTTGGGCCAATTGAACAATGGCCTCAAAGCTTGCGTACAACTTTAAGCATTATCTTAAATTCAAAATTCCCCATGTTTTTGTTTTGGGGACCAGAATTAATCTGTTTCTATAATGACGCTTATAGACCGAGTTTGGGAAATGACGGCAAACATCCTCAAGCAATGGGCCAGAGAGGTGCTGAAACATGGCCAGAAATTTGGGATTTCATTAAACCTTTAATTGACCAAGTGCTTGCTGGTGGCGAGGCTAGTTGGAACGAAGACCAGCTTTTACCCATTTATCGCAATGGAAAGATAGAAGACGTTTATTGGACTTTTAGCTATAGTCCAGCTTATGATGAAACTGGCAAACCAGCAGGTGTTTTTGTGACCTGCAGTGAAACAACCAGTAAAATTATGTCTTTAAATTCCTTAAATGATTATAAGGAAGAACTAGAATTTGCTATAAATGCTGCAGAACTTGGAACCTGGGATTACAGTCCTTTAACCAATAAATTTACCGCAAACAGGAGGTTAAAAAAATGGTTTGGACTTCCCTCTGCTGCAGAAATAGATTTAAACTTAGCATTGGAGGCAATAATCGAGAGCGATAGAGATAAGGTTAAAAACGCCATTTCAAATGCTTTAGATTTTAACTCGGGAGGTAATTATACCATCCAATACACAATTGTAAATGCCAAAAACGGAAAAGAAAGAATAGTAAAAGCCAAAGGAAAAGCGCTATTTGACGCCAATCAAATTGCTTACCGTTTAAACGGCACTTTGCAGGATGTAACCGATGAAGTTGAAGCGCAAAATGCATTCAAAGAGAGTGAAGAAAATTTCAGAAAATTGATTTTACAAGCACCAATCGGGATGATTATCCTGAAAGGGGAAAATTTATTTGTAGAGTTGGTAAACGATGCTTATTTAAAACTCGCTGGCAAGCAAAGAAAATATTTCGAACAAAAACCACTTTGGGATGCCCTACCAGAAGCAAAAACTTTAGGCTTCGACAAAATTCTGAAAAAGGTAATGCAAACGGGCATCGCTTACCATGGTAACGAGCAACAACTAAATGTGATTGTAGAGGGGAAGAAAGAAACGGTTTATGTAAATTATGTTTATGAACCGTTAAAAGATTTTGATGGGACGATAAACAGAATAATGGTTGTTGCCATCGAGGTAACTGAAATCCTTGAAAGCAAAATTAAAATTCAAGATGCAGAAGAACGTGCCCGTTTAGCCACTGAATCTACTGGCTTGGGTATTTTCGAGTTAAATTTAAAAAATGGCGCTTTAAAAACATCTGGAAAATTCGATGAAATTTTTGGCTTCGACACCAAGGTAAACAGGTCACAATATATCTCGGTAATTCATCCAGATGACCATGATACAAGGCTCAAAGCACACCGACGAGCATTACTAAATGGCCATTTATATTATGAGGTTAGGGTAATCTGGCCAAAAGACAGTTCTATCCATTGGGTTAGAGCCGAAGGAAAAATTTATTATGATGCCGATAACAAGCCCATGAGGATGTTGGGTACCATGATGGATATAACCCAGCAACGCAAAGC
>SEDG01000385.1 GCA_004295885.1 Pedobacter sp.
TTGTGGACATTACTTTCTGGGCAAACAAGCGTCTCCTTTGCCAATGCAACTCAGTTTAATACCGCTGTTAGTGGCTTGGTTGCAGGGCAAACATACATTTTCCGTTGGACTATTTCCGGTCTGGCTCCATGTCCTCCGAGTTATGATGATGTAGTTGTAACCATAAATCTACCTTCTAATGGAGGAACAACAGCAGGTAGCACTTCGGTTTGTGCGGGAAATAGCAATGGGCAGATCACACTAAGCGGCCAAACGGGAAGTGTGGTAAGATGGGAAAGCTCTACCGATAACTTTGCCACAGCTACGATCATCAATACCACACAAGCAAACATTAACTATACAAATCTAACAACAACCACTCAGTACAGAGCAGTTGTAAAAAATGGAAGTTGCGGAGAAGCAATTTCCACAGTAGCCACAGTTACGGTAAACCAAGGTGCTGTAGGAGCAGTCGCTGGGCCAGACCAGGATTTATGTAATGTAACCTCGACTATTCTTGCGGGAAATGATCCCTTAACAAATACGGGATTATGGATTTTAACTTCTGGCCAAACTGGCGTTACATTTGCAAATGCTAGTCAATATAACACTGCAGTAAACGGATTAGTTGGTGGGCAAACTTATACCTTCCTCTGGACAATTTCTGGTGTAGCGCCATGCCCCGCAACTAGCGATGATGTTGTGGTTAACAACTTATCAGCACTGCAAAATAATACCATTAATACAGCAGCCAATACTACTTGTACGGGCCAGTCTATCACCCTAACAGGAAGTTTGCCAACTGGCGGAAGCGGAACTTACACTTATATTTGGCAGACTAGTCCAACGGGAGCAGCACCTTGGACAACCATAGCTGGGCAAACAGCTCGTGATTTAAATGTTATTGTTTCTGCAAATTTATCGTACCAACGAATTGTAAGCAGCGGTGTATGTTCAACAACAAGTAACATTGTAACCATAATTGCCTTACCTGCTATTGCTAACAATGCGATTGCTGCAGACCAAATCATTTGCTTAACTACAACCCCAAGCACTATAACAGGATCGCAGCCAACTGGCGGAGATGGAGCAAATTACGCTTATAGCTGGGAGCAAAGTACAGATAATGGCACTACATGGTCTGTTGTAGCAGGTATCAACACCAGAAATTACAG
This sequence comes from Pedobacter sp., assembly GCA_004295885.1. Taxonomy (GTDB): domain Bacteria; phylum Bacteroidota; class Bacteroidia; order Sphingobacteriales; family Sphingobacteriaceae; genus Pedobacter. The sequence goes on from SEDG01000385.1 coordinate 1,155, forward strand.
CCCACCAGCCATTACTCAAACTACATTATACCGTAGGCTGGTTGCCAGTTCAGTTTGTTCTGGGTCATCACAAAGCATAAGTAGCGTCGTTAAAATAACTGTTAATTTAAACGCCCGAGCAGAATTTACTTATACCAATGATTTAGGTTGTAATCCTTTTTTGATAGATGATAATAACATTAAGGCTATTCCTTATCCAGCACAAAACGCTACCTATACTTGGTATGCAAACGGTGTAATAATTGGCACGGGAATAACGTTCCCTGGCTATACAATTGCCACAAGCAATACAAGTGTAACTATAAGATTGGTTACTACAAGTAGCCTTGGTTGTCTATCCAATGAAATGAGCCATACCTTTACCACTAGGTCAAACGTTACCGCATCTTACACGCAGTCTACCACTCAAGGTTGCGGTCCACTCGCCGTTACTTTTACAAATACTACAGCTTCAACAGCGGGATTTACATTCGAATGGAGAATAGATAACACACTTGTCTCTACAACCGCGGATCCTGGCACACTAACATTTCAAGCAGACCCAGCGGGCGAAGACAAAATATATAACATCAGTTTAAAGGTTACAACCCCCTGTGGCTCTACCACTTCAACATCAACCGTAACTGTTAGACCAAAACCAGTTGCGGCATTTCTACCTTCTACAACAATTGGTTGTTCGCCTCTTGCAATCGTCTTCAAAAATACGGCTCCAGGCACTAACACCTTTTACAGTTATGATTTTGATGACGGCACCACATCTCCACCAACAACAAGTAAAGCAGATATAAGCCATACGTTCATCACAGATGTAGTTAGAGATTTTACCGTAAAAATGACTGCCACGAATGAATGCGGAACAGATGTGAGGAGTATCATCATTAGGGTTTCTCCAAATACAATTATACCTGCACTAATTGTTAGCGGAAATCAGCTAAGAGGCTGTGCTCCTTTTACGGTAGACTTCATCAATAACACCAAAGGCGCAAGTAGATTCACTTATACTTTTGAGCCTGGCGTTGTAGTTGTCGCTAACACAGTACAAACTGAGGTACGGCCATACACCTTCACAAAGGCGGGAACTTATACCGTAAATATGGTAGCAGACAATGGTTGTTCAACGGCATCTGCCCAAGTTACCATTGTTGTAGATCCAAAACCAACCATTTCATTCAAAGGAGATATAACATCAGGCTGTAAAGGATTAGTGGTTAAATTTACCAAAACCAGTACCGATGCCGTAAGTTATCTGTGGGACTTTGGAGACGGAACTACTTCCAATGCAACAGACCCAACTCACACTTACACTGGCCCAGCAGGACAGTATAACGTTACTTTGACAGCCTTTAATAGCCTTGGTTGTCCAACTGTATTACGGTTGCCAAGCTACATTACAATTGTAGATCCACCAAAGGCCGCATTTGCAATTTCACCGGCAGCAGTAACCAGCATACCAAATTATACGTTCAAATTTACAGACGAAAGCACTAACGAGCCACAGACCTATAAATGGAGCTTTGGCGATGGCGATATTTCCACACAAAGAGACCCAATCCACACCTATCGAGATACGGGCACTTATTTGGTTACCATGAGAACGTTTAATGAGTTCGGTTGTGTAGACAGTCTTCAGAAATATGTACAAATTGTAGGCGTTCCAGGTTATGTGTATGTACCAAACTCGTTCATCCCAGGTGGAACAAGCTCAGAACTGCAAACTTTTACAGCCCTTGGTTCTGGTATGAAGAGCTGGAAAATGCAGGTTTTCAACAAATGGGGGCAGGTACTTTGGGAAACCACCAAACTAAATGATGGCAAACCAGTTGAAGGTTGGGATGGGAACTATAAGGGCATTCCGCAGCCGCAAGGAATTTATTTCTGGAAAATTGACGTAGTTCTTGTTAATGGCACAGAGTGGAA
>SEDG01000386.1 GCA_004295885.1 Pedobacter sp.
AATTCGCCATTATTGATGATACAAAGCTGAGTTTTATTGGCGATATCTGCTGTAATTGGGTCTATAAGTGCTTCGTATAAACTAGTCCCAGTTTCTGCTATCGAATGAGATGATTGTGCTGAATTAGTAACCTTAACACCTCTCAAACTTAATGGAGCTGCATTTTTATCTTTAAAGGGTTGTTTTAAGGCTACGCTAAAGTCTTTAACCTGAGCAGAAAAATCTACCCCATTAATGCTTACAACCTTTGCTTTGGTACTTTCATTTGTTAAAGTGAAAATAATAAGTTGGTCGCCCTGGACAACATATAACAATACCGCCATTTCTGCCGGAATAGAAGATTTAAATTCTTTAAGTTGCTCTGGATTAACACTTTTGGTAAAATTATCATTAAAATCTTTATGTACTTTCACCATACTATCTAAAAAGTTAAGCAACTGTTTTTGAGCAAACTGCTGCACCTTTTGTAGCGATATTATTTTTTCTTTATTCTGTTCAGCTGCTGGTTTTGCCTTTTCCTTGGCTATGTTTTCTTCTACCGAGGCAACTGTATTTGTTAGTTGAGTTTGTTGTTTTATGGCAGCAGATTTCTCTGTATTATTACTCATTGCCACTACACCATTCATTTTCTCCTTAATAGCTTGAATGTTACTTCTACTCGTATATTCTAATGCTTCATCGGTTTTGCCAACTTTTATGAGTGTAGAAATTAAATTGTTATAAAGACTTACTTTTTTCTCATCAGCAGCAAAGATTTTTTTAGCAGCGGCACCACCAAATATGTTTTTACCAGCGCCTTCTACACTGGTTACCGCTCTTTTGAAATATACCGTTGCGGAATCGAGTTTATTCTCATTATAAAACATCAATCCACGACTGTAAAGTGCTTCCCATAGATTTTTGCTTTCTCCTACCCTAATCGAATTTACAATGGCTTCATCAAAATACTTAGCAGCTTCTGCATCTTTCTTTTGGGCCATTGCAACTTTACCTAAATACAACGATGATTCTATCAACTGGCTGTTTTCTTTGGTTGATTTTGAGTACTGATAAGTATTTTGAAGGTTTATTATCGCATTAGGATAATCCTTTTTATCATAATACAGCTTACCCAAAACCATTGTAGCACTAGATTTTGAGCGTACTGCATTTTTTTCATTGCAAAGCTTCAACGACAATAATAAAATCTTTTCTGCCTCTACATAATTCTTTTGATGATAGTAGACCTCACCTAAATTGGTAGTTACCAACAAGGTACTTTCTGTTACCACCGGTTGAGTTTTTATGATGGCATTAGCCTGATTAAAATAGTTTAGCGCTTGTGGATAATCTGCTTGATAGAAGTAAATTGTACCAATATTATTCAAAGTTGTAAAGCGACTGTCTGGCGATTTTTCTACTTTGAAAAGGCTATCTGCGGCAGTATAACTTTTAATGGCATTGATATTGTCTGATATTCTATTGTAATAATTGCCATCAAGAATGTAGGTGTTCGCAATTTGGTAGGCATTATCTAACTGCTTATAAATTTTAAAACAACTATCAATCAAAGCTTTCGATTCAGGGAACTCACCCTTTAACTGATGCAAATCTGATAGCGCAGCCAAGGCATCGGCCTTGCCACCATAATTATTTGTTGATTTTGATATCTCTAATGCCTGCTGCATTACCGCTCCAGCATTATCAAACTTACCTAAAGAAACATTCGCATAACCAATTGACAACAAAACGCTGGACTGCTCTGATTTCTCATCAATCTCTTTATAAATGGCTAATGACTGTTCATATTTAGAAATTGCATCCACCAAATTAAGTCTTGTATTTGCGGCATCAGCTAACTTTCTATAAGTTATCGCTTGTTCTCTTTTACCATTTATCTCTTTTGATATGGCTAATGCTTGAATAAAATACTTCTCTGCACTGTCATACCTTTTTTCTCTAGTGTCTAAATTTCCAAGGTTTAGCAAGCAGTATAACATCTGGTCTTTAATACCAATCGTTTTATACAAATCATAAGATAACGTATAGTATTTTCGCGATTGTACCATGTCATCAATATAGGCTGCATCAGCAATATTGTATAACTGCTTAGCCATTTCTTGCTTTAATCCAAGCGCTTTTAAGCTTTCATAAGCTGCTAAATAATGTACTATCGCTTTCGGAATATTTTTGTCCTTGATGTAAATATCTCCAATTGAACCATCTATCTCTGCCAGTTTATCTTTTAAACCGGCCTTGGTATAAGATATTTTAGCACTATCTAAAGCGGCAATGGCTTTTACTTTATCACCAATCTCTATATAAAGACTTCCTAACTTAGAATAGGAATAACCCATTCCCTCAAAATTATTTGCCTTTTTTCTATATAAAATTGATTGTTTATGCGCTGCTACAGCTTCATTAAATTTCCCTAAACTCCATTGGGATTGGCCAATTTGCGAGTAACTGTAACCCGCTTTATTCCAATCTTCAGTTTTTAATTGAATAGCTAAAGCTTCATTCGCAAACTCGATATTTTTATCATATTTGCCCATTTTACTGTAAGCATAGGCTTTACTATTTATTGCATAAGAGCGTTTATCGGATTGGTTTAAGTTCTTATAAACTACAATTAACGAGTCGTATACAGAAACAGCTTCTTCGTAATTATTTTGATTCGTTAAAATATCAGCAACATTTTCCCTTGCTAAAGCATTTGCGACCTTACTAGAAAAGTCATCGAGTTTTTGATACTCATCCGCAGATTTTCCGTAGTAAATTTTAGCCTCATTTAAATCGCCTTTTCTTTTTAAGGAGTAACCATAATATCCATAGTGTTGGGCTAATAAACTAGTATAAAGCGTGGGTTCCAGTTCTGACTTATAGGCTTTGAAGTCAGTTTCTAGCTCATTGTAGGTTTTTGATGCAGCTACAAAATCACTCAACATTACTTCAATATAAATTCTTTTAAGTTTTAATTTGATATAATATTCCCAATATTTTGATTGCCTAAAAAGCTCAATAGCCTTGTTTGTATGTACAATAGCTTGTACATATTGTTGCTTATCTTGAATTATCTGCTTCTAGCGTCTTTCCATCATTTGTTTTATCTAATGCAATAATTACCCAAGATTTCAAATATTCATCTTTAACAATCACACCTCTATTCGCTAAAAGAAACTTTTCATATCTTATTTTATCATTAGTATAATATTTAACAGAGTCTAGTACCTCTTGATTGTTTAAAGGTGCATTATTAATTACCCAAGTCGCAAAAACTTCACCCATTTTCCAGCTCGTACCAATGTATTTACCAGGATAAGATTTTACAAATTTCAAGAACCCAATAATATCCGTTTTGGTTGTTTTAGCCATTACATCTAAAACCGTCCTCCCCTTATAACGCCCATCAGTCATTTTAACCCTAAGACTTTTATATTTATCATCATCCTTAACCATGTCATAAATTGATTTAATGTCAATTATGCTTCTATTGATGATAGAATCTTCCAATGCCTTTGAGTCTTTAGTAAGGATTTGTTTAAGTGAATATAATTTGGCTCTAGAATTATCGAGAAATGTGATTTGCATTAGCGCTAAATCATAAAACAAACTATTATAGTTGTTTTGAGGAAGATTTATATCTAAACTTAGATAATCATTTTCCATTGCCTTTTCATCAACAATAGTGGGTTTGTACAGTGTTGTTTTAGCAATTATCGTATCTCCCATCAACTTCACAACGGTACTAAAACCTAATTCCTTTTGAGAACGATTTGGCTTCTCAGTAGAGTAAGTTCCGAACACTTTACCTTGCTGACCAACCTTTACGCCTAATTTACCTCCTTCATAAATGAAAAGATAAACACTATCGGCCTTGCCATAATAAACGTAATCGATTTTGAAGTTGAAATTTCTAACAACGGTTTTAGCAACCTGAGCCTGGGTAGAAATGGAAAGAATTATGAGCGTTGAAACTAGAAATCCTTTTATAGCAGAAAACGATGAATTTTTCATAAGGCAATTTTGTGAGCATTATACACACAATATTACAATATAAAAACTAGTGCCATATACCCACAACTGGGTATTTTAAAGTGAAAATTTTAGGAATTTAATGTGCTAAGACTTCCTCAGCTTCAGCTACTTCTACTTCACCATCGGCCAAGAGTTCTATTAACTTGACATTTTTAAGCTCGTTAACCATTACAGGGTCGTACTTTGCCTTTACCTTTACATAATTTTTTGTAAAGCCGTGCATATAGCCATTTTTTTGGTCGTCTTCAAAAAGCACTTGTGCAGTAGAACCGATTTGAGATTGATAGAAAGCTCTTCTTTTTTTATCGGAAAGAATGTGCAACATTTTATTTCTATCAAAACGAGTGCTGCCAGTAACTTTACCTTTCATGGTAGCAGCTTCAGTTTGCTCACGCTCAGAGTAGGTAAATACATGCAAATATGAAATATCCAATTCATTTAAGAATTGATAAGTATCTAAGAAATCATCGTGTGTTTCTCCAGGGAAACCCACAATCACATCAACACCAATGCAACAATTTGGCATTACTGCTTTAATTTTTGCTACACGCTCTGTATATAATTCACGTTGGTAGCGACGTTTCATTAAGCCTAAAATCTTATTAGAACCAGATTGTAGAGGGATGTGAAAATGAGGGACAAAACGTTTTGAGGTCGCAACAAATTCGATAATCTCATTGCTTAACAAGTTAGGTTCGATTGATGAAATACGAATGCGTTCAATTCCATCAACCTCATCTAATGCTTTAACAAGGTCGGAGAATTTATCCTGTCTTTGTCCATCACGAATACCAAAATCACCAAGATTAACACCCGTTAGCACGATTTCTTTAACTCCACTTGCGGCAATTTGAGTAGCACGATTAACCACGTTTTCAATAGTATCACTTCTACTTCCTCCCCTTGCTAACGGAATGGTGCAATACGTACAAGGGTAATCGCAGCCATCTTGAACTTTTAAGAAGGTACGGGTTCTATCGCCAATAGAATAAGCCGCAATAAAATTATGATTTACTTTTTCGATATTTTGCTGATGAACAACAGCCTTAGGATTTTTAGTCAAGTCTGAAATAAATTCGACAATCCTGAATTTCTCAGCGGCTCCTAAAACCATATCAACACCCTCAATTTCGGCTATTTCTGTAGGTTTTAATTGTGCATAACAGCCAACAATAGTAACATAAGCATTTGGAGAATACTTTAAAGCTTCCTTTACTACTTTGCGGCATTTTTTATCGGCGTGTTCAGTAACTGAACAAGTATTGATTACATAAACATCGGCTGCATCAGTAAATTCAACCACAGCATAACCAGCATCAGTAAATAAACGACCAATCGTTGATGTTTCTGAGAAGTTTAGCTTACAGCCGAGTGTATAAAATGCAACTTTTTTCATCGAGGTTGCAAAGATAAGAATTAGATGTGAGTATTAAGATATGAGATTTGAGATGAACTAGAAACCTTACAGGAATGTGAGATTTGAGAAAAAGGTTGATAGTCAATGGGAAGATGGTTAATAGCTTGGTTTTTAAGAGGTTGATTATCTGCTTGTTGACTATAAACTATAGACTATCAACAATGAACCTCTATAACTAATCTTCATTCCACCTATAACTTTCAGATTCCAATCCAGCTAAATCTATTACTCTGTTAACCACCGTTTGCGCTACATCTTCAATTGTTTTTGGCAAGCTATAAAATGAAGGATTAGCAGGGCAAATAATTCCTCCAGCTTCTGTAACTGTCTTTAGATTATTAATGTGGATTAAACTAAAAGGTGTGTCTCGAACGACCGC
>SEDG01000387.1 GCA_004295885.1 Pedobacter sp.
TATCAAAATCAGCTCTTAAGACCCTACCTTCAGCATCAATCCAAGGTTCGCCGCAACCATAAGAAATGTTGTTGGGTTTAATCTTAGTGAGGATGGCAACGCCGCTATAACCTTTTTTCTCTGCAGGAAACCAATAATGATGGTAGCCTAACTGCTCAATTAATGCAACAATTTCTGGGATTTGTTCTTTTAAGGCTTTCACTTCTTGCAAACAAACCATATCTGCATCCGTTGCTTGTAGCCAGTTAAAAAGACCTTTTGTTGCGGCAGCTCTAATGCCATTTACGTTATAGGAGATAATTTTCATTTCTTTAGTATCAAGTATTTAGTATCAAGTATCAAGACTGGCCAAACTTCTAGCTTTTATCTTGCACCTTTATTGCTGCTTTTTTTAGTTCTTTCTCTAGTTTTTTCGCTTCCCTTTTCTTTAACACAGTAATGGTCATTTTTACATCCGTTATCGGTCTATCTCCTTTTGCAGTTGGTTCTGCCGCAATATTATCAACCATTTCTAAACCTTTTACAACTTCTCCAAAAACAGTATAATTTCTATCTAAATGCGGCGTGCCACCAATGGTTTTATAAACTTGACGTTGCCATTCTGGAATTATAAATTTCATCCTGTTTTTCTCAACAACAGCTAAAGTAGAGTCGTTCCATACCTTTCCTTGAACGATATAAAATTGAGAACCGCTCGAAGCTTTTGTTGGATTTGAATTATCGCCTTCTCTAGCTGCGGCCAGTACGCCCTTTTTATGAAATAGACTATCCACAAACTCTGCTGGAATAGTGTATTTTGGACCACCTTCGCCTAGTGCTGCGCCAGCAACTGCATTTTTAGAATCGGGGTCTCCACCTTGAATCATAAAAGCTTTTATCACCCTGTGAAATAGCGTGCCATCAAAAAAACCTTCTTTGGCTAATTTTAAAAAGTTATCACGATGTAAAGGCGTTTCGTTGTAGAGTTTAATAATCACTTCACCTTTTGAAGTAGTGATTTTTACATATTGGTTTTTAGGTTTTGCAGCGAAAGTTGTAATGAAGCAAAGACTAACAAAAAGAGTAAGCAGTTTTTTCATAAGTATTATTTCAAGTGTTTCCTGAATGTTGTAGAATAAGTATCTCCAAATTTAACAATTCTAATGTCGTTTATTTTTATCGAAACAGGCTTCTTGTTCAACTTACCTGTCGCATCGTAATTATTAATTTTTATTTTGTTCCTAGAGATTTTTTCAATAGAGCCGATATTAAATTCAAGATAATCTTTTCTATTATTACATGAAAATCTTTCTCCTTAAGGTCATTTAACACAGTATCCCAGTCATCAAGATTAATAATGGTATCGATCCCATAATGTTGTTCCAATACACCCTCTGCTTCAAGTATCTTCTTCTGTGTCTTGTCAATTTTATTACATCTTATGCTTTCGAAATCATACTTTGATATAATTGCATAGCCATCTAGCCTAAAATCGATTGCTATCTGTAATAATAAGAAATGTGTTTACTGGTCTAAAATAAAACCAGTAAATCTTCCACCTCTCCAAAAAAAGACATCCTTATTTTAACAAAATCTTTTTTGTCCACGTGTTTTTTCAAAAGCTTATCAAATAACTTTACTTCCCGATTTTGGCCCATATTCCATTAGTACTTTACGCTAAGGTATTTAAAAAATGGAAGAGATTATAACTAAAAAGGTGGCCACAGATTATCAGATTATTTTTGGATAATAGGACTGTTGCTTATAAGAATCTGCTAATCTGTGGCTTAAAATAAATCATAATTTTAATTTACCATTTTTTAACAATTGAGAAAATCTCAATTCAAAAATTTATGTATAGCTTTGTTAATAATGAAGTTAAAGCAAAAATTAGCGATTGGCCTTTGCACCTTTTACCTTTTAAGCGTAATTGGCGTGGCTTTGAGCATTCATTTTTGTGGCGGCAAGTTAGCTTCAGTTTCAGTTACAAATGCACAAGCTGCTTGTAAATACTGCAAGGCAGAAACTGCCGATAAAAAGGATGATGGCTGTTGTAAAAACACCAAAATTGAGGCTAAGGTTAAAGATTCTCATCAAGTAGAAAGTTCTTTTAAGCTTCCAAAACTATTCAGTTTTGAAACGCTTTTACATCCAAAATTTGCCGATTTATTAAGTCAAATTTTACCATCTTATTTTAGCAAGGTTGTCAACAAATCGCCTCCCAAGTCCAAGGGCGTGGCGTTACACATCTTCAACTGCGTTTTCAGAAATTAGCAATGAGTTCGGCTAGGGATTTTTTCCTTATGCTTTTATTTTTTTATTTCCCCATCATGGGAGATGAATATTTACTCATTAACAAAAATTTCGAAAATGAAAACGACTAAAATTATATTAAGTTTTTTGATGCTTTTTGCTATAAACAAAGTATCAGCTCAACAAGTAACAACTGTAGAAATGCAAGTAACAGGTCTAACTTGTTCTATGTGTTCTCAAGCAACAGAAAAATCATTACGCACATTAGACTATGTAAGTAATGTAACGCCAGATTTAAACAAAAACTTATTTGTTATCACTTTCAAAAAAGATAAGACTGTAAACTTTGACCAGTTAAATAAAAAGGTTAAGGAAGCAGGTTTTTCTGTTGGGAAATTAGATGCCACTGTAAACTTTAACCAGGTAAAAATTGATGACGAAGGACAGGCAATTGTTGGTTCAAATGTTTATCGTTTTGCCAACGCAAAAGGCAAGGTTTTAAACGGACCAGTGAAAGTAAGTGTAATCGATAAGGGTTTCATTTCTAATGCTGCATTTAAACAAAAAGCGGCTTCCGTTAAGTTTGATTCTTATGCAAGTGGAACTGGAACTGTTAATGGCAAAAAGACCAGAATTTATCATTTAAGCATATAATGATGATTAAGAAATGGATCGGGTTAGGGCTAATTTTAATTGGCTTTAATCAATTTGCTTTTGCGCAAGAACTATATGTTTTTACTGAGCCCGCTAGTAATATGCCAAAAAATTCAATCGCCCTGCGCCTTACAAATGAAGGTATGTTTAAACCCAATTTTAC
>SEDG01000388.1 GCA_004295885.1 Pedobacter sp.
ACTGGCGTAAGCAGCACAAAGTCTTCAGATTCTGTTAAATAAATGATCTGCTCGTTCTCTAAATCAAAACCCTGCTCCTCGATTTGCTTTTTGGTAGCAGGTTTAAGGTAAGCGTAGTTGATTTTGATTTTCTCTTCTACTTTTGCTAAAATATCTTGTTGGAATTCCTCGTATTCAGAACGCTCGATGACTAAGTTGTTCTGGTGCTGCTTAAAAAAATCAATCACGCTAAGCACATAAGGATTAGCTATTAAATGCAGTTGATTTTTAATCTCTACAAAATAATGGAAACGAAGCTTGATATCTTCTAAATCGTAAGTTTTTCCGTTGAGGTGCAATAAACCAGAGATGGCGAAACTATCTCCTCTTTCATCAACATTTAGCTCTAGGTTTACTTTAAGGATAGAAAGTTGGATTTTAACGACCGAATTAGCGTTCACAGTCGAGTTTATCTTTTCATCATGTAGGTAAAAATCTAGATTTAATGGATTAGTCGCAATCGCTTTTAGTGCTGCTAAATCAGATTCATTTCTGCCTTCATTGTAACTGTTCTTGAAACGAGAAATACCTGTGTAAAACTTAAGTTCGTCTTGTTTTTCTGTTTTCCAAACAAGGTCTAAGGGGTCGAGAACTTGAATTGGATTTTTAAGTTTACCATTTTTGCTGACTTCAACAATGGCCAGTTCTACCACCAAATGTCTATAATATTTATGGCGACTAAAAATAACGACCATTTTTTTTGGAAGATGGTCTGATAGGTTTAACTGCGAAGTTTTGTCGGCCTTTAGTATCTACGTCGATTGTTTTTATACCGCAAGCTGAGCCGTTCGGCGAAAAGCCTTCAGTTTTTCGGCTGTAGTAGTTTTGTTTTTGCCCTCAAGATTGCTTCGCAATTCTCCACCTTACTGACTTTTCGCTAGTGAGAAATCATTGCTTTAAACAATTAACTACTTCTCCGTCGGATACATTTAAGGCCGGTATTCGTACTTGGGATAAGGTTGTGTGGTTTTGAGGGATTGCCGAAGGTTCCTAACAAGCCACGTCATTGCGAGGCTCGGTTTTTCACCGCCCGAAGCAATCTCATTTTGCTGGTTGCCTCATAACAGCAAAGGCTACCCATCCAGGTAGCCTTTAACCAAAAATATGTTACCTGTATGAAAGAGTAACAAGATCTTGTAGAATCGTCTATTTTTTGTACTGCTCTGCTGTAATTTGTTTAACCAATGAGTTTACATAAACCTCAATATTATCGTAGCCTGTAAAATCAAGCACCACTTGATAAGCCATTATTGCAGTATGAGTGGTTACATTATTATTTATCTCGAGCGGATTGGTTAGTTTCATTGCGGCTTTATCTGCCTGCGAAACGGTTCCGTAACTACTGTGAAACTGATTGTAAACGCCGTAAGTCCAGTTATCATTTGTTGGATTTGTTCTTCCATCCACATGATTACCTGAAATGTAAAACTTACCCCATTGATTGTAAATTGGCGAAGCAGTTGACTTCATGTACTTATCAATTGAATAGATGCGGTCTTTATTTTTTGTGGCGGGACCTGGTTTGTAATAATTATTAATGATATTGATGTTCATTGCTTCGCCACCGTAAGCGCTATTACTGCCCCAATTGTAAAATACATTATTTCTTACATCAACTAAATCAGTTAATGCATAGGCAGTACCTTCACGCTCACCAAACCTTGGATTACGACTATCATGATTGGCCATTAAGTTGTGATGGAATGATGCATTTTTTCCTCCCCAAATGCCGCCATAACCGTGGGCGCCTTTGCCGTGAGTAGAAACCCTCAGACTTTCTGAGATGATACACCACTGCAGCGTGAGGTTATCATTATTATAAAACGAAACACATTCGTCTGTAGACCAACTCATCGAACAATGATCTACAATGATATCCCTAGATTCGAAACCACCTATTGCATCGGCCTCTACCGCTTTCTCATCGCCCATTCTAAACCTCATGAAACGGATAATTACATTCGAAGCTTTCACATTTAGTGGATAGTTCTTTAAAGTGATCCCATCACCTGGTGCGGTTTGTCCAGCAATGCTGATGTCTTTATTCTTTAACTCTATGGCACTGTTCAGCTCGATAGTTCCTGATACATCGAACACGATAATTCTTGCTCCTGTTGCATCAACTGCGGCCCTAAAGCTTCCAATGCCGCTATCGTTCAAATTAGTTACTTTAATAACCTTTCCGCCTCTTCCGCCCGTTACTTCTTTGCCAAAACCCTCTGCACCAGGAAAAGCAATGGCCGTTTCATTAACTTGAACAGGTTTTTCTGTATTGGTTTTTCCTTCCTCGTTTTGGGCAGTTTTTGTCTTTTTGCAATTGATGGCGAGAAAGGCCAATGAAATCATTATCGTACTTCTCAAAAGAGAGTTTTCAATCATCTTTTCTCAAGTTAACTAGTTAATGTTGATGATACTTTTTAACACGTTTCCGCTTGTTTGGTTAGGTTCATCTGGCTGACTACCCCCTATGGTAATTTGCAGGTTTCCCTTAAATCGTTGTTTTACACCATTAGCATCGATGTAGGATAAATCGTCTGGTGTTAATAGAAACTTAACAACTTTAGTTTCGCCAGCTTTTAAGCTAATCCGCTCGAACCCTTTAAGCGCTTTAATGGATGTTTTGATATTTTTATCCTGATTCACTATATATAGCTGAGCCACTTCATCACCAGCCATCTTACCTTTATTAGTTACCATTACGGTTACAGGCACATTTTTACCTCGTACAACTTTTGTAGGGATATTTTGCTTAGCGTAGCTGAAGGTAGTATAACTTAATCCGTAGCCAAAACCATAAAGCGGTTTGTTCTTGAAATAACGATAAGTACGATTTTCCATGTTGTAATCGTTGAAATCGGCTAAATCACTATCACTTTTATAGAACGTAACGGGTAATCGCCCCGATGGGTTGTAATCTCCGAAAAGAATATCGGCAGTTGCCGTACCTGCAGATTGCCCTCCATACCAAGTATTAAGAATGGCAGGAATATTTTCAGATTCCCAAGGTGTTGCAATGGCGCTGCCTGTCATCATCACAAACACAACAGGCTTACCACTCGTCTTTAAAGCTTTCATCAGCGCTGTTTGCACTGCTGGTAATAAAATCGATGTACGGTCTCCTCCTGTAAAGCCAGGATCATCAACTTTCATTGATTCTCCCTCTAATTGTGGCGAAATACCGCCAGCAAATATAAAAGCATCAGCATCTTGATGCTTGGCAACTAAAGCATCAAAATCTGTCTGTACGTAATTGCCCACATCCATTCTCACACTAGACTGTCCATCGCCTTGCCAGAACTCCACCACCAAATTATAAACTGTATCCTTTTTTGTAGTTAGCTCAAAGCGCTTAATTTCTTTCTTTTTGTTTACCCATTCATCTAATACTATTTTACCATTTAATATTAAACGATAGCCATTATCAGCCTCTAGTTCAAATGCCAATTTCTGACTCGCATTTGCTTTGAAATTAGTGGTATAACGAGCAGAAAAATCGTTTGCAGCTAAATTGCCAATTACATTTTCGCCTTCTTGCCAAAAGTGATTAACCTTTGCTTCTTGACGAACAGCTATTGGCGAACCAGCTAGTTTAACGTTATTGAAATATTCAGCTTTGAAACCTTGCTTGCCATCAAATGAACATTGACTTGCTACATCCTGAAAAACCAACATATTGGCACTGGTAAAATTGATGGCCTTTTCATAAACTACTTGCGTGTTTTTACCAACTTTCTGTTTGATACCATTTAAAACAGTACTTAACGTTGTTGGATTGCCATTATAGTTACCTAATATGGAAATTGCATTATCAGCATTCGGACCTAATACAACTATTTTCTTTAAGTCTTTGCGAAGCGGAAGCGTATTATTTTCATT
>SEDG01000389.1 GCA_004295885.1 Pedobacter sp.
AGGAACATTCAGATCATAAGAAATAATAAAATGATAGCAACGGTTGACGTTTACGATTTTTTGCTAAGAGGTATTCAGCAAGCAAATGTTAGACTGCAAGATCAAGACATTATTAATGTACCCGTTTATAACAAAAGGGTGGAGATTGTGGGAGAGGTTAAACGATCTGCACTATTTGAAGTAAAGAACAATGAAACCTTACAAGACGTAATTGATTTTGCTGGTGGATTTAGTACACAAGCTTACACCGCAAGAATCAAAGTCTTCCAGAATACAGACAAGGACCGTAAAATTGTGGATGTAGCTAAAGAAGATTGGAGCAGTTACCGCCCTCAAAATGGAGACAAATTTATAGTTGAACCAATATTAGATAGGTTTCAAAACAGGGTTGAAATAAGTGGGGCAGTTTTCAGACCAGGGTTTTACGAATTAGAGAAGGGCTTAACATTAAAAACGTTAATCGCAAAATCCGAAGGGCTTAAGGAAGATGCTTTCTTAAATCGTGGATATATTAGCAGATTAAATGCCGACAATACTCAGGCTTTAATTCCTTTCGACTTGCAAAAAATTATGGCTGGCACCGAAGGTGATATTACTTTACAACGAGAAGACAAAGTCACCATCAATTCATTGTTTGACTTGAGGGATGAGTATATCGTGAATATTCAGGGCGAAGTAAGAAATCCAGGAACCTTTGATTATGCGGATAATATGACCCTAGAATCTGTAATACAGATGGCTGGAGGGTTTAAGGAAGGCGCTACCCCGAACCGAATTGAGATCTCTAGAAGAGTGAAAAATAGCGATGCTACCTTGTCAACTGCCCGTACTGCAGAGGTTTTTACTGTAAATGTAGATATGGATTTAAAGTTGCAAGGCGAAGCTTTTACCTTAAAGCCATTTGATATCATTTCAGTGAGGAATTCAGAAGGGTATACAGTACAAAAACAAGTAAAATTAGAAGGCGAAGTAGTTTATCCTGGCGTTTACACCATTACTCGTAAGGATGAAAGGATTTCTGAACTAATTAAACGAGCAGGCGGTTTAACTTCTTCTGCCTATGCAGACGGAGCCTCTTTAAAGAGACCAGGAGCTACAGTTGTAAATCCTAATGATAAAAATGCCATTAATGTTCAAGAAGAGGAGAGTAAAAAGTTATTAAACCTGAAAAGATTGCAAGAAAGTGGCGTTAAAGATACATTGGCTGTAGAAGTAGAACAACAGCTTATACAAAGCGACTTAGTTGGTATTAGCCTTGTTAAGATATTGAAATCACCTCTTTCTAAGCAAGATTTAATTGTGGAGGATGGAGACGTTATTCGTGTTCCGAGAACCTTGCAAACTGTGAAGGTTACCGGTGAAGTTCTAAATCCTAACAGCATTGTCTATTTGTCTGGTAAAAGTTTGAGGCAATACATTAATGGTGCTGGTGGATTCACCGCAAATGCTCGCAAAGGAGGAACTTATATTAGGTATGCCAATGGATCAGCAGCTGCTGTAAGTAAGTTTCTGTTTTTTAACAACTACCCTGTGGTTAAACCTGGAGCTGAAATTCTAGTTCCAAAGAGAGCAGAAAGGGAGAAAATGAGCCCGCAAGCTTGGATAGGCATTGGAACAGCTTTGGCTTCCTTAGGAGCAATTATTGTTAGTTTATTGAGATAGGAAGCATATTCTTTTTATGATAACAACATCGCTAAATAATATGCAGATAATAGCGCATTCTTTTATGCATAATATATTTATAAAGCGAAGATGTGATAAAGGATCACTTATGGAAATGTATTTTCGTAAATAATCGAATTGAAAATGCGTCAAGATTAAGTTTAAATTTATTGATAGAATACGACTAAACTAGATCGCAAAAACTAACAAACAACGCTAAAAGAAAAATGACAACAGAAAGTCAGTCTTACAAAAGTAACGAACGCGATGAGATTTCTTTACAAGAACTCATTTTGAAAATCAGGCAATGGTTTAAATACCTTTTATCAAAATGGATATTAATCTTATTATTTGGAATTTTAGGAGGTGGTTTAGGATTCTGGTACGCTACTGTTAAGAAGCCAGTATATACCGCAACGGCTACATTTGTATTAGAAGATGGAGAGAAAGGTATTGGACTGGGCAATTTGGGTGGCCTAGCTTCTATGGCAGGAATAGACTTGGGAGGTGGCGGCGGATTATTTCAAGGGGATAACATCATTGAGTTATATAAGTCTAGGTTAATGATTCAAAAAGTACTTTTATCTTCATATACTGTTAATCAAAAGCAAGTGAAGTTAATAGACTGGTTCATTGAATTTAATGAACTCAAAAAAACTTGGGCTAAAACCGATTGGCGTAAAATTAACTTTACTGATACTACAAAGATGTCTATTTTGCAAGATAGCGTTTTGCGGGAAGTGGTAAAGGAGATTAATAAAAATTATTTAAGTGTTAAAAGACCAGATAAAAAATTAAGCAAAATACAGGTCGATTTTAAGGCAAAAGATGAGTTGTTCGCAAAGGCATTTACAGAGTATATAGTTGATGCTGTTAATAATTTTTATATTACAACCAAAACTCAACGTTCCAGTAAGAACGTAGCAATCCTACAGCGAAAAACAGATTCTGTTCGTGCGGTAATGAATGGTGCTATATATACAGTGGTGGCTGTTGCTGATGCTACACCAAATTTAAATCCAACCCGGCAAGTGCAGAGAGCTGTGCCAGTACAAAGGGCGCAATTTTCTGCTG
The DNA here is from genome assembly GCA_004295885.1 of Pedobacter sp. GTDB lineage: Bacteria > Bacteroidota > Bacteroidia > Sphingobacteriales > Sphingobacteriaceae > Pedobacter. The sequence goes on from SEDG01000389.1 coordinate 2,737, forward strand.
AAACAAACAAAGCAGTTCTAAGTGAAATGGTGAAAAACCTTGAATTGGCACGATTCACATTGTTAAAGGAAACACCACTAATCCAAATGGTTGACCGACCGATATTGCCATTAGAAAAGGACAAATTAAGTAAACTCAAAGGAATATTTTTCGGTGGTTTGCTTTTTGGTTTCTTGATAGTTGCATATTTGATTTTAAAAAAGCTATTCGCAAACTTATGAAAATCCTAATTACTGGTGGAGCTGGTTTTATTGGCTCAAACCTTACAGAATACTTTCTAAACAAAGATTATCAAGTATC
>SEDG01000390.1 GCA_004295885.1 Pedobacter sp.
TTGCTTTCGCAACCAGCACAAGTCATTCCCGTTACTCGATAATTATGTGTCATCATTTTTAAATTTGATATACAAAATTATAACAAGTAACACGAGCCAATGTTACATAATAACCGATAAGATTTACATAATTTTAAGGTAGGTAGCGTCATTACCAGCTCGACTGGTAATCGTAATGCGGAGGAAAGATAATTGAAGTATAACGCTTTACGATTCCCGTTTTCACGGGAATGACGAATCGAATTAACCAACCTGCACAGAAGTCATTGTTAATGAACCGCCAACTGCTTTATCATTAAATAATGTAGCTTCCTCTTTTTCATTTTGCAAGCCCAAGGTGTACATTAATGGCAAGTAATGTTCTGGTGTAGGAATACCTAACATCACCTCGCTTCCCATACTTTGGTAGTTAATTAATGCATGATGATTTTTATTTAAAATGGCGTTTTTAAACTTATCATTGGCTTCAATTGCCCAATCATAACCACCACCATTTATCATTTCCCAGCTCATCATCCTAAGGTTGTGCACCATATTCCCGCTACCTAAAATAAGCACGCCTTTTTTGCGCAACGCGGATAATTCCTTTGCCAAGTTGTAATGATACTGCGCATCTTTTGTATAGTCGATACTTAATTGCAAAACAGGAATATCTGCTTTTGGATACATATGTTTTATCACCGACCAAGCGCCATGGTCTAAGCCCCAATCGTGGTCTAAAACAATATTGGTAGATTTTATTAAATCTGCAGTTTCCTTTGCCAATTGCGGATTCCCTGCCGCTGGATATTGAACATCAAAAAGTGCTTGCGGAAATCCTCCAAAATCGTGAATTGTTGGCGGCATATCCATTGCGGTAATTTTAGTTCCTTTAGTAAACCAATGTGCAGAAACAACCAAAACAGCTTTTGGAACAGTAATATTTTGTGCAATATCAATCCATTTCGAGCTAAACTCATTTAATTCAATCCCATTCATAGGAGAGCCGTGTCCCATAAAAAGAACTGGCATCAACTCTGTTTGACTTAAATCTGAAGTGAATTTTTTAAATTGATTTAGCGTTTCCATCTTTATCGTTTTACTCACACAAACTTACGTAGCACGATGGTTTTAAACGTTGATGTAGGATAAGAAATCAGACCTCGTTTAAGGTTTTGCGATTAGTGTTCTTGCTCAATTTGTAAGCTGTTGGCGTTTCTCCAATTACTTTTTTAAACTGATTTGATAAATGAGCAACACTACTATAATTTAATTCGTAGGCAATTTCGCTTAAAGATTTTTCGCCGTAAGTTAATAGCTCCTTAACCTTTTCTATTTTTTGCGCAATGAAATATTTCTCAATGGTTTGATGTTCGTGTTCCGAAAAAGTAGCGCTTAGACTAGCATATTCAACCCCCAATTTTTCACTCAAATAATGAGATAAATTGAGCTTCAACATTTCCTTAGAATAATGAACCAATTCGATGATTGCTGTTTTAACTTGTTCAACCAATTGTTCCTTCTTTTCAGTTAGAAGTTCAAAACCGAATTTGTTTAACGCTAACTTTAATCCCTCTTTTTTTTCTTCGCTTAAATTTTCTTGTTCAATTTTTACTTCTCCCAGTTGAACAGAAATGGGGTTAAAGCCAAGCTTTTCTAGCTCAGCTTTAACCACCATTTTACAACGGTTGCACACCATATTCTTAATGTACAGTTGCATTATTTCTTCGCAATAGTTTCGGTTACTTCACCACAATCGTACATCATACTACCATAAAATGGATTCTGAACATCCTCTACTTCATTTAACCAACTCTTTTTAGCCATCGGACAATATTGCACATAAACTACTTCGCTGTTTGATTTAAAACTCTTCGCCAGATTAATCATAGAACTAGAAAGCGCCCAAAAGCTTTGTCTTTGAACCTTAATTGCTTTCTCATTGCTTATTGCTAAAGCTGAGGTTTTAATAATCGCGGTTTCTGTTTTCCATAATGCTTGTAGACTTGGCGATAATTTGGTAGTCGGAAAACTTTCAATATTAGTTAACAGTACCTTAGCATTTTGCCTTGCTAATGTTGCGTTGTCTTTTGCCAAATCATTCTTGAGGTTGAAATAGGCATTTAGTGTTTTATCAAAATCTGTTTTTAAAGTAGCGGTTTGCGCTTTTGCTACAGAAAAAATTACGCTGCTAATCACAGCCATCAATACAAATATTCTTTTCATTTTATTTCTTAGTGAATGCGTTAAAAAAATTAAATTCTACTCTTGCCAAATACATGTTTTTCAAATACCTATTTGGCATATTTCCTGTTGCTTGGAAACGATAGCCCAAATCAATTCTAGTCTTGCTATTTAAAATTACTTGAACAGCAGGAGCTAAATCAAGGTATGAATTTCCATTGGCAGGATTTGTTTTACCTAATACCTCAAAATACAAATTGAAGTTAGGTTGGTTATAGTTTTTATAAACAAATGGCAACAATAGATAACCTGATGAAAGGCTGTAATTAAACATTTCTTCAGGGTGTATCATGGTAACTTGTATTGGCATCGGCATAGGTGAATGCAAATACATACTCGGGTCAAAATAGAGGACATCTCCTTTCCTCTCAAATGCATTACTGTAACCCACCGTAGCTGATAATGCCAATTTATGAATCAATTGTGTAAAAACTAATCCCCCTTGCCAACCAGAGTTGTCTCCTTCTAAATTGATGTCTTCGCTCGTCATTTTACGGTTACTTGTACTGATTCTTCCGTAAGCTGCTCCACGAAAATGACTATGCTCATTATCTATCGACAAAAACCTATACTTTGCATACAAACTTCCACCTTCTACCTTGTACTTTCCGTCCATATCAGAAGCAAATCCTTGCAAATGAAACATCAGGCTTTTATTCAAGCCAACCATTCCTTCCACAATTGTTCTGTTGGTAAAATTGGGTTTAAACATACCTTCATTTGTAAGGCGCAGGGCGATTGAATTTTTTGGCATATTACTAGCGGGCTCAGTAAAAACATATAGTTCTTGCGC
>SEDG01000035.1 GCA_004295885.1 Pedobacter sp.
TAAATAAACTACGCCAACAAACTGGCGCTGGTATGATGGATTGCAAAAAAGCTTTAGTAGAAGCTAATGGCGATTTCGAAGCTGCGGTTGATTTATTGCGTAAAAAAGGTCAAAAAGTATCTGCCGCTCGTTCTGGTAATGCTACTTCTGAAGGTTTAGTATCAATCAGCGTTTCAGCTGATGGTACAAATGGTAAATTAGTTGCTTTAGCTTGCGAAACTGAGCCAGTTTCTAAAGTTGAAGATTTCCGTAACCTAGCTCAAGCTGTTTTAGCTGCAGCAGTTGCTAACAATCCTGCTACTGCTGAAGATTTATCAGCAATTACATTAGAAGATGGACGTACAGTCGCTGAAACTATTACTGAATTAACTGGTAAAATCGGTGAGAAAATCGTTATCCAAGAATATGCAAATGTAACTGGCGAAAAAATAGTTTCTTATATTCACTCTAACGGTAAAATGGGTGTTTTAGTAGTATTTGAAGGCGCTAATGGCGTAGATATTACTGAAGCCGGTAAAGACGTTGCAATGCAAATTGCTGCAATGAGCCCAGTTGCTGTTGATAAAGATGGTGTTGATCCTGCTACTATCGAGCGTGAGATTGAAATCGCTAAAGATGTGATTTATTAAACCAAGAGTTTGTTAAAGATGGTTCTATGGATGTTCGTAAATTCTTAGACAATACGGTTAAAGGTTTAACTGTAACAGCTTTCAAAAGAGTACAATTAGGAGCTTAATTTAAGCTTTTCAAATATTTAAAAAGTCCCGATAAATCGGGACTTTTTTTTGTAAAAGCTATTTTCTTCTGGCAAGATAGTTTCCAACTTCTTTTCCGCTATCATCTCGCATACTTACTTTTAGCTCTTTTTCATTGGCTATAATCTTAGTTAGTGTTCTTGTGCCTTCTTTCGGTCCTCCACCAATTACTAAGGGATAATGGTTAGTTTCTTTATTGGGTTGATGAACCATATATTTATGTGTGTGCCCGCTTAACACTAAATCTACTTTTCCTGCATTTAATAATGGATCAAAAATTTCAGTGCAATGTTTTGGTCCATGCGCATCTCCAGAAAATCGAGGAGGAATGTGCATCAATACAACTCTGAAAGGAGCCTTCTTAAATTCTTTCGAACTAATTTCTTGCTTCAGCCATTCTGCCTGCTCTATTCTATATTCGTCAAAATCTACAATACCAGCATACACTGGATGTGCATCTTCCTTATCTTCTCCCGTATCTAAAATCACAAAACGTACTGGGCCAAGTGTGAAAGCAGCGTGGCCAACATGCTTAAAATATTGAGCAAATTCTCTAGCAAATTTACCACGGGTTTCGTGGTTACCTCTTACATAGATAAACGGGGTCTGTTTGGCGAATGCATCAACGCAAGGTTTCAACATGTGATCGATAATTTGTTGCTCATCTGTTTGGTAATCAAAAATATCACCATTAAAAAAGATGAAGTCATTTCTGTTTCCCTTGTCTAAATCCAGTAACAACGGAATGGATTTCGGTCTATCATGAATGTCATTTAACATTAAAAACGAAACCTCTTTTTTAGAAATGTCTGTGTTTATAAAACTTTCTGTTTCAGAATTAACGGTAACTCCGTAGGTAATTTTGTAAGGCTGAAAGTCTATTATTTCGTTAGAGTAAATGCGGTAATAATAAGTTTTACCAGGACTTAGCCCTTTTAGCGTAACACAATTCAATTTGCTATTGGCAGCTTTTAGTCCTAAGGCCGATTTTCCGTATGCTTTTTTGTCCAGTTTACTTGCGTTTTCTCCAAATTCTACCCAGCCCGCGCCTACTTTATTAGTTAACCATAAAATGGTCATTTCATTACCAAAGTTAGTTTGTAAATAAGGGCCTACTGCAATTACAAACTCATCTGCTTTTTCTGATACTGAAGCAACAGTCCTTAAGGGATTGATAAAGGCCGTAGCGCCAAGAGCCAACGTTGTTTTAAGGAAATTTCTTCTTTTAGAGGTTTGTTCGGTGTTCATGTTGAGGGATTTCTAACGGACAATATAAAATTTTAAAATATTACCTTCGTAAAAAATAGCCGCTTAACATGACGCAAACGTTTGATAATTACAACTATTTTGATGGAGACACTATAAAACCATTAGAAAATCTGGAAATTGCTGAAGGAAAATTCAAAACTGTAACAGCTGCAGAAATTGTTTCTGAAATAGAAAATCTAATAATTCCTGGGTTTATAGACCTGCAAATTTATGGAGCCGGAGGGCGATTGTTTTCTGCCAATCCTACTGTAGAATCGTTAACAATTATAGAAGACGATTTATTAAAAAAAGGAACGACAGGCTTTCTAGCTTGTATTGCGACAAATACACCAGAAGTTTTTAATGCTTGTATTACAGCTGCGAAAGAGCATAAAAGAATAGCAAAAAACTGCTTAGGTCTGCATTTAGAGGGACCGTTTTTAAATGCTAAGCGTAAAGGGGCCCATATTAGCGAATTCATTCGCAAAGCAACACTGGATGAGATTAAGGAGCTACTTGATTTTGGAGATGGCATAATTAAAATGATGACCATAGCGCCAGAACTACAAGAAGAAAAAGTTATCCAATACCTTTTAGATAATGATGTTGTTGTCTCATTGGGACATAGCGATGCAAGTTTTGAACAAGCAACAGCCGCATACAATTTAGGCATACAAACTACCACACATTTGTTTAATGCCATGTCGCCGATACACCATAGGGAGCCAGGTATTCCATCAGCGGTATTTAATCATGATAAAGCAATGGCAAGCATAATTGCCGATGGTAACCATGTAGATTTTGAAGTGGTAAAGTTCAGTCAGAAATTGTTAAAGGAGCGAATGTTCTTAATTACAGATGCAGTTACAGCATGTTCATCTGGCCCTTATCAACATCGTTTACTAGGAGATAAATTTGTAATGCCCGATGGAACATTATCTGGTTCCTCCTTAACGATGTTACAAGCGGTTAAAAACTGTGTAAATCATTGTAATATCGATTTGATTGATGCTATAAAAATGAGTTCAATATATCCAGCAAAACTAATTGGTGAAGATGGATTTAAAGGGAAAATTAAAGAAGGATATCAAGCAGATTTCTTGGTGTTGGACAAAGAACTAAACCTAAAGGAGGTAATTTTTAATGGACAAGTATTCCACAACTAAATAATTACATCAATTGTTAAAAAGCATAGCGGGTAAGTAAAAAATTGTTAATATTTTTGAAGTCATGAACCCTAGATGAATAAAATAATTATTTTATTCATCTAAGGCTCCATCTGACAGATAAAAACATTCAAAACAACCTGATGAAATATAAACGGATTTTACTAAAACTGAGTGGCGAATCGTTAATGGGCGAGAAGCAATATGGCATTGACAATGAGCGTGTTAAGCAGTATGCTGAAGATATTAAAGCAGTGCATGACAAAGGCTTACAAATTGCAATAGTAATAGGTGGAGGAAACATTTTTAGGGGTTTAAGCGCTGAAAAATCTGGAATGGATAGAGCACAAGCCGATTATATGGGAATGCTCGCCACTGTTATCAATAGCATGGCCTTACAAGATGCACTTGAGAAAGTTGGATTAAAAACCCGTCTATTATCAGCCATTAAAATGGAACAGATTTGTGAGCCATTTGTAAGAAGAAGAGCTGTTCGTCACCTTGAAAAAGGACGCGTAGTTATCTTTGGCGCAGGTACGGGAAACCCATATTTCACAACCGATTCAGCTGCTGCTTTAAGGGCAATTGAAATTTCTGCAGATGTCGTTTTAAAAGGTACTCGTGTTGATGGAATTTATACAGCAGATCCAGAGAAAGACCCAAATGCTACAAAATATACAGAAATCACTTTCAAAGAAGTTTATGCTAAAGGTCTAAACGTAATGGATATGACGGCCTTCACGCTTTGCGAAGAAAATAAAGTACCGATCATTGTATTTGACATGAACAAGCATGGCAACTTCATGAAGATTGCTAATGGCGAAGAAATAGGTACCCTAGTAGTAGGCTAGTCTTAATAAATGAAGTTTTTTTTCGTTTTTCTACTGTTAATCAATACCTGTTCTGCACAAAAAATTATTGTTAGAGATGAATCGGGTAATGCATTAGCAAATGTTTCTATTTTGTTATTGGAGAAAGAAAATTCATTAATTGGAATAACCGATAATGAAGGGGTTTTAGATGTCGCATTAACCCAAAAAGCGAGTTATTTATTTCATTTGCTAGGATTTGAAGATTTACAATTATCGTATTCAGCAATTCTTGCTAAGCCAGATATTGTTTTAAACAGTTCGGTTAATCAGTTAGCAGATGTTGTTGTTGCCTATTCTAAATCCAATAGCTATAAAATTAAAAATATACCTTCCAGCAGTTTTTGGGCTCATGCAAACTTTTCAAAATCTAGCGTAAACAAGATAATTCAAATAAAAATTGATAGTGCAGGATTTTTAAATAAACTGAGTTTTCCTGTTAAAAGTCAAGATAGTGAAAACGTTAGTGATTACAGATTTGTTTTGTTTAAAGATGATAACGGAAAACCGACAGACGCATTAATTAATGAAAGCATTGTTGGTAAAATTGATAGCAAGAAATTGCAGTTTGAGTTAAAGAGCCTAAATTTTTATCTAGAAAAAGGAAGTTATTTTTTCGGATTCGAGGCCATAACACCAGCAGGTTTTACGAAGAAGGAACGTGAGGTGCTAGTTAAAAGAAAGCCTGTTTTAGTCCCATTACTTATTAAGAATAGTTCTGATTCAGGTAAAACGTATGTGAGAGAGAATTTTGGAGAATGGAAAACTGAAATTGAGAGTGGATTCGAAAAAGGAAAGAAAGTAACATTCCCTTCGAAATTCTTAGCTTACGAATTAGAAATACTTACAGCTGTAGCTAAATAACACTAATTTTTATATTTTTGTACAAACACTACAAATTATGAATGACCTCATAAAGAAACAATTAGCAGACGCACAAGCAACAATGGATAAAGCTATTGCCCATTGTGAAGCAGAATTGACTAAAATAAGAGCAGGGAAAGCATCAGCAGGTATGTTAGATGGAATTATGGTTGACTACTATGGAAATCCAACTCCGCTAGCACAGGTAGGCGGCATTACTACTCCAGATGCTCGTACTTTAATTATTCAGCCTTGGGAAAAATCACTTTTAGTTCCAATTGAAAGAGCAATTATGGAAGCTAATATTGGTATTAATCCGCAGAATGATGGCGTAATTATTCGTTTAGTTGTGCCGCCTTTAACCGAAGAACGTCGTAAAGATTTAGTTAAAAAAGTTAAAGAAGAAGCAGAGAGAGGAAGAATTACCGTTCGTAATATTCGTAAGGACGCCAATGGCAAGATCCAAAGGCTAAAAGGCGAAGGTATTTCTGACGATGAAATTAAAACTGGTGAAGCTGAAGTTCAGAAAATTACTGATGCTTACATCATAAAAGTTGATAAACACGCCGAAGTAAAAGAAAAAGATATCATGACTATCTAATCTCTGTATAGTCTAAATGTAATTTAAAAGGGAATGTAGCATAGCTTCATTCCCTTTGTTTATTTTTGCAACCCAAACAATAAAAAATGAATTTACTACTCCAATATTTAAAAGAACATAAATGGCTAGTGGTGCTTGCTTTGTGCTTAGCAGCAATGAACATCGGCTTTTCATTAATGGATCCTGCTATTACCGGGAAATTGATGGATAGATATATTACCAAGGCGGGCTTATACCAAGCAGATAGAGAAGCCTACATATTTGGTGTTTTAAAGTTGGTCGGTGCTGCAATTGGTGTAGCGATGGTATCAAGAATTGCTAAAAACTTTCAAGACTATTTTACCAGTATCATCATCCAAAAAGTGGGTGCAAAGATGTATGCAGATGGGTTAAAACACTCTTTAGAGTTGCCTTATCAAGTATTTGAAGATCAACGTAGTGGAGAAACTCTTTCCATCCTTCAGAAAGTAAGAACAGATAGCGAGAAATTTATCACCTCATTTATTAGTATTCTTTTCATCAGTTTTATTGGATTGATGTTCGTTATTGTTTACTCATTATCGATTAGTTATAAGGTAACGTTGGTTTATGCGGCTTCTATTCCAATTATCAGTTTTATCAGTTGGTTTTTAAGCCGCAAAATTAAAACTATACAGCGTTCAATAATTTCAGAAACTACTGCTTTAGCTGGCTCTACAACGGAATCACTACGAAATATCGAATTGGTAAAGAGTTTGGGTTTGGCAGACCAAGAAATTGGGAGGTTAAATAATACAACTTATAAAATATTAGGCCTTGAACTTAAAAAAGTAAAATATGTGAGGAGTATGAGCTTCGTACAAGGAACTACCGTGAATTTGGTGCGTAGTACAATGATTGTAGTGCTGTTAATGCTTATTTTCGAAAACAATATTACTCCTGGTCAGTATCTCTCATTTTTATTCTACTCATTCTTTTTGTTTGGTCCGCTGCAAGAAATTGGAACAGTAATTTTAGCTTGGAGAGAAGCCGAGGTTTCATTGGGTAACTTTAAAAGGATATTGAGCACACCTGTAGAGCATAAGCCACTAAATCCAATTACGGTTGAAAAAATCAATACCTTAACTTTTGAAGATGTAAACTTCAAACATCTTTCAGGAAAAACAAATGCGCTAAGCAACATCAGTTTTACAACAAACAACGGCGAAACTATTGCCTTTGTTGGGCCATCAGGTTCTGGAAAAACAACCTTGGTGAAGTTATTGGTGGGTTTGTACCAACCGATGGAAGGTAAGGTGTTATACAACCAAATTTCTGGCAAGGAAATAGATCTTAATCAATTACGTGAAAAAATAGGATTTGTAACTCAAGACACTCAACTATTTTCTGGTACGATAAGAGAAAACCTACTTTTTGTGAAACCGAGTGCAAGTGATGAAGATTGTATGAGAGTACTTCATCAAGCCGCTTGTCAGAATTTATTGGCCCGTGCCGATAAAGGTCTTGATACAGTGATTGGCGAAGGTGGTGTAAAGGTTTCTGGCGGAGAAAAACAACGTTTGTCAATAGCTAGAGCGCTATTGCGTAACCCAGATATTTTAGTGTTTGACGAGGCAACATCGTCTCTAGATTCGATTACTGAAGAAGAAATTACGAAAACCATTCGTGAGGTTTCTGATATAACCAGCCAAATTACCATCTTAATCGCTCATCGTTTATCAACCATCCGCCATGCGGACAGAATATTTGTTTTAGAAAAAGGAAATATTATTGAGCAAGGCAAACACGCAGATTTATTGGCAGAAAAAGGCTTGTATTATGCAATGTGGAGACAGCAGGTTGGTGAAAGATAGACGCTAATGATGAGATACCTTTTAACCATATTGATTTTGTTTTCCATTTTAGATGTGGAGGCACAATCAATTCAGAAAGGTATATCTGTCCACGACCCAGTACTAATTAAACAAGATAGTATTTACTATTTGTTTAGTACGGGAAACGGAATTAAAGTGCAAAGCTCTAAAGATTTACTAAGTTGGAAGCAAGAGCAGCCTGTTTTTGCAGCCGCTCCAACTTGGGCAGTAGAAACTATTTCTGGTTTCAAAGGACATATTTGGGCGCCAGATATTTCTTATCATAACAATCAATATTATTTATTCTATTCGGTTTCTACGTTTGGGAAAAACTTATCAGCGATTGGTGTTGCTACCAACAAGACTTTAAACCCGACAGATTCAAATTATAAGTGGATAGACCACGGGAAGGTAATTCAGTCTACCCCCGGAAAAACACATTGGAATGCCATCGACCCCAATATAATCATAGATGATAAAAGTAAGCCTTGGATGACATTTGGTTCTTTTTGGGATGGAATTAAGATGGTTCAATTATCAAAAGATTTGTTAAGTGTTGATACGAGTGTTTATAAAATTGAAACGCTTGCAAGTCAAAAGAAAAAGGGGCAATCTGGCAATAATGCAATTGAAGCGCCTTTCATATTTAATAAAAACGATTTTTATTATCTTTTTGCCTCAATAGATTATTGTTGTAAAGGAGAAGCTAGTACCTATAAAATGATTGTTGGTCGGTCTAAGAATGTTCAAGGTCCCTATGTTGATGACTCGAATATTCCTTTGACAGACGGAGGGGGAACAATTTTATTAGCTGGAAATGAAAACTGGTATGGAGTTGGGCACAATGCCGTCTATCATACAGATGGAAAAGATTATTTAATTTTCCATGGTTATGATGCAAAAGACAATGGAAAATCGAAACTGAGAGTTGAGGTTTTGGACTGGAAAGATGGTTGGCCAACTGTGAAGACTAAATTGTAATTTAGTGATCACTAGATATAATAACCATGCTTTTAGAATTCTTTAACCTAGGCTCAATTGAAATTATCATCATTCTATGTATCCTGATAGTACCCTTAGGCTTGATGCTTTACGCACTAGTCGATATCATGCGGTCAGAGTTTAAAGAAAGCAATACAAAACTAATCTTCTTTGTTTTAGTATTATTAATGCCCTGTGCTGGTAGTTTGATTTACCTATTTATAAAAGGAAATTACATTAAGCCAAAAGAACCACCGTTCAATCAATTTCCTTAAATCTGGTTGTCTGTTTTGCCCGATTAGCTCCTCAAATAGTAGCAAGAACTTATGTTTTTTAAACTGGATTGGAATGACATCCTTTGAGCCCTTCGCGAAAAGATATAATGGAAAGCCAGACTAACTTTAATTAGGAAACTGATATTGTTTTCCCCTAACTAAAAATTTTTAATTTAAGCTAAATCTGGTCTTCGATTTTATCGGCGGGTTTAATATCGTTTAAGGTTAATGGCAACAGACTTTTAGTTTTAAAATAGGTAATTGCCGCAATACCTAAAGTCATACTTCCTCCAAAAACTACAGCGGGAACGGTGCGCATCAGCTTTGCTGTTAAACCAGATTCGAATGCTCCAATCTCATTAGATGAACCTATAAACATGCTATTTACTGCGGAAACACGACCCCTCATTTGGTCGGGCGTAAGTAGCTGCATAATGGTAGAACGGATGATTACACTCACGCTATCGAATGCGCCTTCGCAGAATAAGAAAAATAAAGTGAGATAAAAACTGGTAGATAAGCCATAACAAATAATGCTAATGGCAAAACCTGTAACGGCAATTAATAAATTTCTCCATGGTCTGTTCATGGGAGAAAATTTTGTCATTGCCAACATCGTTAATACTGAGCCCAAGGATGCGGCAGCTCTCATGAATCCCAATCCTTCTGAACCCACATGAAGTATGTCGTATGCAAAAATTGGTAATAGCGCAACAGCGCCGCCAAAAAAAACAGAAAACAAATCTAAACTCATTGCACCGAGCATCATTTTGCTTTTAAATACGAATTGAATACCTTCCTGTAAACTTTTTGCAATACTCTCTTTCGGGATAAATGTTGGAGGATGCGATTTTAAAAACAGAATGCAAATGATTGCCAAAATGATAAAAGCAATAATTATAATGTAAGAAATGGATATACCAAAACCAGCATAAATCAATCCACCGGCTGCTGGGCCTAAAATAGAGGCCATTTGCCAAAATGAACTACTCCAGGTACTTGCATTTGGATAGAGCTTTTTAGGTAAAATAGAAGCCATTAAAGAAAAAGTAGCTGGGCCGAATAAACCTCTTGCCAAGCCAACACAAAAAATCATTCCGTACATAATTGGAACGATATAACTTTTAGGAATGTATGAGCTCATTCTATTGCTTGTAACCAAAAGCATAACGATAGATGCTAATAAGACAGCTGAGAAAATCTTAAGCAATAATCCCTTTTTTTCAAGCTTGTCAGCTAAATAGCCACCATATAAGGCGATGGAAATTGCAGGTATTGCTTCAGAAAGCCCAATAAAGGCAAGTGCAAGTGGGTCTCTTGTTAAATGATAAATGTGAGCACCAATAATTATAGCCTGCATTTGGTAGGCAAACGTAAAGAAGAAGCGCATTCCTAAATAAGAACGAAACTCTCGGTAACGTAAAGAAGCAAAAGGGTCTTTTTTTTCTACTATAACTGATGGTTCTTCCAAGGCAAATTATATTAAAGGTTGCGCAGGATTTTTTTTATAATAATCCAATTTATATTGAAACATCTCACTCATTCTTGCCGCTCTCCATTTAGCTTCGCTGGCTTTTTCGCCTGTAAAATGTGCATCGACAGTTTCGTTGAATAAACCAATCCATGTATCAAAATGTGCTGCCTCAATTGGAAGTTTTGCATGTTTTAAAAAAGGAGTGCCGCTGTAAGCTTGCACATCCAATAATAGTGTTTGCCAAAAACCATACATTCTCTCTAAATGTGCAGGCCAATTATCTTTAATAACCCCATTAAAAATAGGCGATAATAACTCATTATCTCGAACTCTTTCGTAAAAATCATCTACCAATAACTTTACATCATCCAGATTAAGAATATCAGTTTGTTGGGTTTCCATATCGTGTTACTTAATGATATCAAATATAAGCTGTTCTATTTGAGTAGCTTTATTTACAATCATAAAATGACCTCCATTTGGTATTTCTATAGAATTTTTTATATTTTTAATTGGAAAGATTTTATCCGATGTTCCGTGAATGTGGACTAAATTTGGTGAAAGCTCACCACTATCCCAATTCATTATTTGATGAATAGCCCAAACTAAAAATTTTGGATTAGTGTCTTTAATAATTTGATGCAACAGTTTAGATTCAGCTTTGCTCTTAGTTCCGAAATAATAATCAGCAGTAAGTTTATTGCTTAGCCTTAAGAACCAAATGGGTGCTATTTTGTGAATTTGTAATCGACTGGCTAACATCAATTGCCAACTAAACTCACTTTTGGTTTTTACGCTTGATATGATGATAATTTTTTTACAGGTAACGATTTTCGAAATTTCTTGAGCGATAATTCCACCGAAAGAAATGCCTATCAAAATTACTTCATTGTTTTTGTCTATTTGTTCAGCTAGTTCATGGCAATAGCTAGATAAACTTTCGTTTTTTCTCGGCTCATTCCATTTAATAAATCGATGTTCAATGTCGGATAAATCAAGAAACTGAAAGACCCTCTCGTCCGCACCTAAACCACTAATGAAATAAACCATATAGTAAAGCTAGGAATAAACCTCTTAGGTTTTAAAACCTAAGAGATTTTATATTTAAATAATAGCCTTATAAAAATCCAGATAGGCTTCGTATATATTTTCGGCTTGATTAATTGCTGAAGATGCCGCAACTCCATAAATGCCAGTTTTTAAAAGCTGAGGAATGTCTGACAAAGTAACTCCGCCAACAGCTAAAATCGGTAAATCTATATTTTCGGTTTTCAATTTTTCTATCGCATTAGCATAACCCTTTATGCCAAGTAACGGATAGTCGTTAGGTTTTGTAGTGGTAATATTAAATGGTCCAAAACCTGCATAGTCTGCTCCTTCTTTTGATAATCGAATTAAATCTTCTACCGTGTTAGCAGAACCTCCTAAAGTAAATTCTTCTCCAATTTGTTTACGCAGGGCGATGAAATCAGCATCCATATCTTCTATATGAAAACCTTGAATATCGGCCTTGCCTTTTAAATGAATGTGGTTAGTTACGATCAAGGTTGCGCCCCAGTCATCGCAAATTTCTGCTATTTCATTAATATCGGATAAAAGTTCTTCATCAGCTTTGCTTAAACAGCGATATTGAATCCATTTTGCGCCTGCCTCACACGCTACCTGTACTTGTTCTATGTGGGAACTTTGAGGGATATCGTGTGTGATGAAGTGTAATTTTTCGATGTATTTTTTCATAACAATTAATCGTCATTGCGAGAAGGAACGACGTGGCAATCTGTCTTGACAAGATAGGTTGCTTCGCAAAGCTCGCAATGACGAGTTATTAAAGGTGGTTAAAACTTAACGTTCAAGCTCAATAAAAAGTTACGTGTTGCTTGTGGATAATAGTAATTGCCACGATCCAAAACTCCACCGTAAAGATAACTGTAAGAACCGCCGTTATTTTCATAAAGTGTGCTAAAAACATTATTTACCAAGAATGTTAACCCAACATTTTTTATCCCAGCAAAAACGGTGTTGTAGCTTAAACGGATATCATTTACAAAAAAGCTAGACAGTGTGCGACTATTAGCAGAGGTATTATCTAGATTTTGTTTGCCAACATATTTGCTGATGAAAGCAATTTGTCCGTTTTTAATAATGTTATAACCAATTTCACTTGATGCAAT
Organism: Pedobacter sp.; assembly: GCA_004295885.1. Taxonomy (GTDB): domain Bacteria; phylum Bacteroidota; class Bacteroidia; order Sphingobacteriales; family Sphingobacteriaceae; genus Pedobacter. The sequence goes on from SEDG01000035.1 coordinate 12,237, forward strand.
TAGCGAAGGAGAGAAAGATATATTTGTGTTTTTGTAAGTATTAACTACAGTTGGATTTAATGCAGCAGGATCCTCATCATAAATATACTCGTTAAATTCCTTTATTTTATTACGACTAAATGTAGCCGTTGCAGCCCAATATAGGTCTTTAACAATTTGCCAACGACCATCAAATTCAATACCCAATCTGTAACTGTCTGGCACATTTTGTCTAGTTTGTCCCCCAACATCATTTAATTTACCTGTGTTAATCAACTGGTCTTTATAAAACATTGCATAACCATTAACACCAAAAGAGAAGTTATCTAACTGTGTTCTATAGCCAGCTTCCACATCAGTTAAATTTTCTGATTTTGGCCTACTGTTTATGTTAGAATCTGTAAAATCTCTTCTGTTTGGTTCTTTGTTTCCTACAGCTACAGAAGCATAAACATTATTTTTTTCGTTAATGTTATAAGTTAAGCCTGCTTTTGGATTAAAGAAATCTAAAGTTGCATTTTGTTGCGCAGGATTACCTAGCGCATCCTTACCGAAATAAGAATAGTAAACATGGCGATATTGTAGGTCTGCAAAAATGTTGAATTTATCTAACTGATAATTTGCTCTTCCAAAAATATTAAAATCTGTTTTAAAAGCATCATTGTCATTATACCTATGTCTCATTGAACCGCTTGCATCGTAATTTGCATATTTAGCCCAAATTACTTCGTCGAAGTGTTTACCATCATATTCATTATATGCTCCACCTAAAATAAAATTTAAATTGCTTTTTGGCGTGTAGTTTAAGGAATAGGTAACGCCATAAAAATCGTTATCAAGCCATAGTCTCCTTACCAAATCAGATTCGGTAATAGTTGTACCACCGATTACAATAGGTGCAATTTTATAATCTGCTAAAGTGCGATCTTCTTTATATTCTTCATAAAAACCTCTTCCATAGGTATAATGTAGGGCCGCATTCGCTACTAGCTGATTGCTTAAATTACGAGTATAAAATAATTGATAATGGTCTTGCTGATAGTTGTCAGTTTGATTGTCGTAGGTAAAGTCATTATGTCTTCTATCTGTTACTAATTGCGCTTCTGAAATACCATTCCAAGCTTGGTAAGTTTTTTCTGTGCCGCTAAATACGTTGGCACGAAGAATCTCTTTTTTACCATAATAAGCGCCAGAAACAAAAAAGGATTTTAGGTTGGATGAAGCTCTGTCAACATAACCGTCAGATTTAATTCTCGATAAGCGCCCATCAAAACTAAATTTATTATTGATCAATCCTGAACCAACATTAACCGTATTTTTCCAAGTTTCGTAAGAACCGTAAGTGCTATTTACCTCAGCGTAAGCGGAATCTCTTCTTGTTGTGGTTTGTATATTTAAACTTGCACCAAAAGCACCAGCGCCATTTGTTGACGTACCAACACCACGTTGTATCTGAATATTATCTACTGAAGAAGCCAAATCTGGCAGATTCTCTTTGCAGATAAGCTAAAATTGATAGTGGTATTTGAGCTCAGATCCACATTTTTTTCTTCGGTTTGATAACCCACATAACTCACGCTAAAAGTATATTTACCTTGCGCTAAATTTAATGTGTAGTCTCCATTTTTATCGCTAATAATGGTTACTCCTTTGTTTTTTAACTTGATTGTTGCTCCAGCTAGGGGTTTCTGATTGTTTTCGGTTACTTTTCCGCTAACAGTAATTTGGGCCATTGCAACACAAGGCAACAGCATGGCAAGTAGTGCC
>SEDG01000391.1 GCA_004295885.1 Pedobacter sp.
TATATTTGTATCATCATTAGTTGTTAGAGCAAAAACACTAAAGATTTGAAAAGAAAAACATCCGATTTATCGGAATAAAAAAATAACCCGTTCATACAGGTTTATATTTGGTTAGAAAAAGAGATATGCGTGGATGCGATATCTCTTTTCTTTTTTAAGATGGTTTTTCTTTAACAGTCCTTATAGCATCGCACTATAATAATCCCGTTAAAACAACTTTACTTTCACAGGTGTTATCATAGAAACTAAAATTATGATTACTCCAGAAAACAACATTCCTCTTGATGACTCGCAAAATGCAGAGGCAGATGACCAACAAAGTCAAAAAGACATCCACTCTAATGGCTTAGATAATACAACAAACGTTGAGGGTGAAATTGAACAACCTAATACAGACTTACTTAAACAGGCTTATGACGCTTCAGAAGCATCCTATACACTAAATATAGATGATAAGGATGTAAAAGCTGACGATGAATAGCTTGTGCGTAACAAGACAACTAATTTTTATGAATTATACCTAATGCGTCTGCATTTAGAAGTAGCTCATTCCAAATGATCAATCGTAATTGATATCAGAGGAATTAGAACCTAGGCTTTAAAATAGATTTTAAAGGTTGTGCCTTTATTTAAAGCGCTTTCGACATCTATTCTTCCGCCCATAGCTTCTACTTGGTTTTTAGAAATGAATAGCCCAAAACCCCTTGCATCGGCATTGCCATTAAAGGTCTGATAGATACCAAATAACTTATCCCCATACTTTTCTAAGTCGATACCAATGCCATTGTCTGACACCCTTAACACATTCTGTCCGTCTTCTTCAAAACAGGCGATAGTAATAACCGGTTTTCTATCTGGGTGACTGTAGCGTAAAGCATTAGAAAGCAAATTGAGTAAAATGCTCTCTAAATAAGCACGGTTATAATTGACCACAACATCATCATCGATCTTGTTTAAAATAGTTGCTTTTTTAGCCAAAATCTGCGTGTTCTGAACGGCTAAGGTTCTTTGCACATATTCATTCAGATATAAAGGTTCAATTTCGATGTCGATACTTGTTTGAATGTTCACAATATTATTGAGGTTAAACAGGGTTTCATTTAAATTTCCCGCAACCTTTTTTAATAATTGAATCATTTCATTCCTATCCTCTTCGGTCTGTGCACTTTCTATCAATGCAGAAATACCCTGTATGTTACCAGCATGCGAACGTAAATTGTGAGAAACAATATAAGAGAAGTTCAACAATCTTTTATTTTGCTCGGTTACCAAATTGAAGGATTTATTTAATGCTTCTTCAGCTTCTTTTCTATTAGTAATATCAATCATGATACCCCTCAACTTTAGAGGCTGGCCTTCTTCTTTTATAACCGTAACTATATCCCTAATCCATACTATTGAACCATCTTTGGCAAACATTCTATATTCTGCATCATGCTGGCTACCGTTTGGAAGAAGTTTTCCTAAATAAGACAGCATCACCTCCTTATCCTCTGGATGTAGATGTTCTATCCAAAAATCTGGACTACTCATCCATTTTTTCACAGAATACCCCAATATATCCTTTACTTTTTCGCTTACAAAAGTACACTGGTGTGTAATAAAATTACCTTCCCAAACAATTCCGTCAATCGTGTTAATTAAAGATTCAATCCTCCTTTGAGAATCGATTAATATTTGCTCTTCTTCTTTTCGTTTAGTTATATCTTCGATAATTACGATATGATTGGTAGGTACTTGACCTTCATCCCACAATGGCGTAATAGTAACACTGCCCCAAATTACATCGCCATCTTTACCTAAATACCTACTTTCCTTATTAAATTGCCTCAATTCGCCTCTCAATAATTTTTTAAATGAGATCCGTTCTTCACCCAAATCATCAAGATAAATCAGTGATTTTATTTTTTTACTCAACAATTCACTTTCTTGGTAACCTAAAAAATCGCACAAATACTGGTTTACCTCTAAAATTTGACCTGTTGTAGAGTTAACCCTTGCAATTCCAATAGCAGCGTGGTCAAATATATTTTTGAACTTACTTTCTGTATCTATTAATTGTGATGCCTGTGTTTGCACCACTGTTTGAAGTTGGGCCTGCTTTCTTAATAACCGAGTTAACAAATAACTTGACAAGCCAGTTAAGCTTAAACCAAACAATATGGCACTAATAATTTGCCATATGGTACCATATGGATCAACATTGATTACATAAATTTTCCAATCTCCCTCAGAAAACACAATGGCTTTAGATTGCTGATTTTCAAGCTTGTACTCCATCGGGAGAAAAAATTCTTCCTTATTGGTTATTGGGTTAACCTTAGAAAGCTGAAAACGAAAATTCTCATATTTACTATTATCTAAGCCCGCCTGCTTTAACAAAGTATCTAATTTGATCACAATAGCAGAAAATCCCCAAAACTTGTTGTTAATAAATAATGGCAATCTACCAATAACACCTATCCCTCCCTGCGTAAGCTTAACTGGGCCTTGATAATACATTCTTTTGGTAAGGATGGCCTTTTTAGCTTCGTAAACGGTTTGAGGTGGACTTTTATACAAGTTTAAGTTAAGCACCGCTTCATTACCTTTTAAGGGATAAACGTATTTGATAATGCCATCGGGTACTAGTTGTACAGCTTGCAGATCTGGATTAGACTTAATTAACTGACTGGCTACTTGATCAAAGTTATTTGGTTTGCCATCATTATCTAAGGTAAGCGCTAAGGTAAGCGCTATATTATAACCGTTTTTTAAGGATTGCTCTAAATTACTTTGTACAGAACCCAAGATATTAGAAATTTCCTGCTCCTTATTTTCCTGAAAGATCTGATATCGCTGACCAACAATTAAAGAAATAAGGCTTAGCAAAAACAAGAAAAAAATAAAGCCCGTTGTTTTGGGCCTAGATAAAAACCAGACAGATAACCTATTGGATTTTTTTTCCATGGCTAATTAAACTGATTGAGTAAAATGACCCGCATTAAATAGAGCAATAGATCCCCCCTTAATGACACTAGATTCCCTACATAAACTCATTATCGACTACATTGAAAAAACCAATAAGCCGATATTTATGACAGGTAAGGCAGGCACTGGCAAGACTACGTTTTTACGTTATATTAGGTCGAACACTAAAAAGAATTTGGTTGTGGTGGCGCCAACTGCTGTTGCTGCAATTAATGCTGGCGGGGTAACGATCCATTCCTTTTTTCAGGTTCCTTTTGGTCCGATTTTACCAATGCCATACGCCAATTCATTTAATGAGTTCTCGGCTAAAAGTTTTGGCCCAGAAAAATCAAAAATCATTAAATGCCTCCAATTACTTGTTATAGATGAGATTAGTAT
>SEDG01000392.1 GCA_004295885.1 Pedobacter sp.
GCCAAAGCTCTTGCCACTGGCGCTTCAAATTCTGGATCTTCGGTTAAAGAAACACGAATGGTATCTCCTAATCCGTCGGCTAGCAAAGTTCCAATACCAACTGCAGATTTAATTCTTCCGTCTTCGCCATCCCCTGCTTCGGTTACCCCTAAATGCAAAGGATAGTTCATCCCTTCCTTAACCATTGTTTCTACTAACAAACGATAGGCTTGTACCATTACTTGTGTGTTACTAGCCTTCATGGAAATGCACAAATTGTAATAATTTAAGCTTTCGCACATGCGGATAAATTCCATTGCCGATTCAACCATTCCTCTAGGCGTATCGCCATAATGGCTCATGATTCTGTCTGAGAGAGAACCATGATTCGTACCAATCCTCATTGCAGTGCCGTATTCTTTACAAATTTTTACAAGCGGCGTAAATTTCTTATAAATTCTATCCAACTCTGCTTGATAAGCATCAATGGTATATTCTATATTTTCAAACCTCTTTTTATCAGCATAATTGCCAGGGTTTACGCGAACTTTTTCTACAATTCTAGCGGCAGATTCAGCAGCGTTTGGGGTAAAATGGATGTCGGCAATTAATGGTACATTGTAACCACGAGCCCTTAATTCTTTTTTAATATTTGCTAAATTTTCTGCCTCCTTAATGCTTGGCGCAGTAATGCGCACGTATTCGCAACCAGATTCCACCATCCTAATGGTTTGCTCAACTGTACCCAAAGTATCCATTGTGTCTGTGGTTGTCATAGACTGGATACGAATTGGATTTAAACCTCCCATTGGGATATTTCCTATCTTAACTTCGCGGGTTAAAAACCTAGAGTATTGGGTTAAACTGTTACAATAACCGCCTTCTAATTGGTTTGGTTTAATTAGTTCTTGCATACGTTGCAAAGATAGGTTGAATTGTTGAATTGTTATATTGTTGGATTGTTAAATTGTTGCAGGGGTTGGTTTATTGTAAACTATATCAACCTCTGTTTAGTTACCAAAGTTTCTGCCATTAAATCGTGTAAACATTGTTGCTTTTTATTTAGGAAACAAAAAAGATAGCCAATGCCAAGGGTTGCATTCGAAATAATCTTGCCTAAATTCCTACCAATGGAATTTCCTAAAGTTAGTCGGCTACCATTTAAATCTGTAACTTTTATATCCATCAAACGTTTACCAATTGTTGCTTGTTTAATAGAAGCTTCAGCTATGCTGGAATAAATAATTTTTGCGACTGGAACTAAAATCAATAAGAATAATGCCGTTCCGATCCTGAACATTTTTTGGTCGACAAACAGATAAGCAATAAGAACAATGGCCACATAACAAATCAATAGCAAGAAATAATCTATAACCGAGGCCATTAAACGTTGGTCGAACGATGCAAAATATTGAGGTGCCGTTTGTTGAAAACTAAAACCTAAAAGTTCACGCAGTTCTTCAAATTCGTGAGCTTCCTTGTAATCGTCCATTCCAGGTTTACGAATGAAAGTGCCTGGTTTTATATTTAGCCTTTGCAGCTCTAGTAAAGCATACGGGCCTTGGGGCTTTCCATTAATAATGACTGTGTATTCTTGCATAATCCCCTCCCAACCCTCCCCGAAGAAGAGGGTCTAGCATGATTTATAATTTTAAATTGCTATTAGATTTGTGATAACAAACAAATAGCGTAAAAACAAAACTACTAAACATTTTGTCTTTACGCTATTTATAAAACCTTAAACCCTCTATCTTTTAACCTTAAACCTTTTAGTATCTATCTACTTCGAAACTACTTAAGCCACCATCTAGGTTGATGAATATCTTATTGGTTGAGGTTTTATAGTTAGGTGTTTCATAAACGCCATCACTAAGCTTTGTAAAACCATTAAAATCTTTGGTTGATAAACCTGTTTTTGTTTTAATTCTGCAACCAGAACCTTCTGGAATTTTAATTTTCACATCTGCTAAACCAGATTTAACATTAATATCAGCAATTGGCAATAAACTACCTATTTTGATATCTAATTCTGCGGCACCACCATCAAAATTCAAAGTTCTAACTTTATAGTCGGTCAAATCTAATTCCATACTGCCAGCACCCATGTTTAATTGCATTTCCCAGTTAGGCGCCGTATTCATGTATAGTTTAACATCATTTCCATTTCCAATATTCCATGATTTATGACGACCTTTATCCTGCATTTTAAAAGCAACCGTATTTACACTATCTGAAGTTGTTTTTGTAATACCAAAATGATGGTTTTTTCCGCTAACCTGAGCGGCGAATAAGCTATCTGTCTGTCCTTCTAATTTGAATGATGTTCCTCCGCCAGAAAGATTCAATACAGTTTTTCTAGCTTCATCGCCTGCATCAAAAGCGGCTGAATAGTTTTCTTTTACTTCACTGTCATTGTCGTTATCTTCATCATCATTATTATCATAACTTTCATTTCTCTCTACCCTATCTCTATGGTTTCCCCACCAAAAATGATGTGAAGCTCTTTCTTGTCCTCTGACGAACAAAAACCCAAGCGCTATAACTAAAATACCTAATGACATGATACTTCCAGTTTGCGATTCGCCTCTATTGAACAGGATATTAACACCCATGATGATGATAAACACTGGCCAGAAATCCCACACATTTCCCCAATAAAAATCAATTACATTAAAATTTTCTAACAATAGTACGCCACCTATAAACAATAGTAGCACACCCCATATTACTTTATCAAATTTCATATCTCTAAATATTTAAACTCGGTTTAACAAAAAATCTGTTAATTAATTAAGAATTTGGCGTTGCCGAATCTTTGTCTTCTACAATTACTGCGTCTTCAACTGGCTTTTGCTCGCCTGCTTTTTGAGCTTCCTCAGTGGTTTTCTTGAAATTATCCCACTCTGTTTTTCTTTGGTTTCTAAAGATTAAACTGATACCCACCGCTACGATTGCCAAAGGCCATAATTTGTATATCTTGAAAATGTTAAACCAACTTAGTTTGTTCGTTGGTGTTCGTAGCATCGCCGAAAGCATTTGGCGAATTAAACGGATTATTATTTGGCTGATTCTTTTGAAAGTAGTCGTTAAACTTATTAAAACGCGCTACTGGGTCGTTATGAACTGGTAGTATAATCCACATGATAATATAAACCAACAGACCTGTTCCTGCTAAAAATATGGTAGCCAACACAAAGAGTAACCTCACAATGGTCACATCAACCTGCATGTAATCTGCCAAGCCAGATGCAACACCTGCAACCTTTTTATCGTGTTCGTTTCTATATAATCTCTTTTCCATGATTCATCTCCTCCTTTTAATTATGTGTTAAAATTTTAAAGGCGTGAGAGTTATTTCATCAACGTTTACACCATTGCTTAAATTTAAAATGGAGTATATAGAATTGGCAATGTCTTCTGGTTGTACAAACTTATCAGGATTTATGGTGGTACCCTCCCAAGATGCTGTTAATGTAGAACCTGGCAAAATTGCCGTAACCTTAACGTTGTAATCGGCTAACTCTTTCCGCAATACATTATTAAGACTTAGCATCGCTGTTTTTGTTACAGAGTA
>SEDG01000393.1 GCA_004295885.1 Pedobacter sp.
ATTTTAAAACCACAGTTGTTAAAACGTTGAACTATATATCCAAAAAAGATGAGTTTAACAGCCTATAAAAAGAAAAGAACTTTTACCAAAACTACTGAGCCAGAAGGAGGTAAGGGTACGGGAAAGGAACTTCGCTTCGTTATTCAAAAACATGCTGCATCACACTTACATTACGATTTTAGGTTAGAAATGGGCGGTGTGTTGAAAAGCTGGGCAGTGCCAAAAGGACCGTCAACAGATCCAAAAGTTAAACGATTGGCCATGATGGTAGAAGACCATCCCTATGATTATAGAACATTTGAAGGCATCATCCCGCAAGGAGAATATGGCGGCGGCACCGTTATAGTTTGGGACGAGGGCACTTATACAACTATTGATGAAATTGATGGCGTTGCGGCTCAGGAAAAATATTTGTTGGCAGAGTTAAAAAAAGGTTCTGTTAAAATGATTTTACACGGCAAAAAACTAAAAGGAGAATTTGCGTTGGTGAAAACTCACGGTATGGCCGAAAATTCTTGGCTGTTGATTAAACATAAAGATAAATATGCTTCTGAAGACGATATCACTAAAAAAGATAAATCTGTAATCTCTAAAAAGACAATTGAGCAAGTGGAAAAAACCTCTGATAATATTTACGGAGAAAACAACAAAAAGTCGGTTGCTAAAAACGACCCGATTGAGAAGGTTGAAAAAGAAGTAGAAGAAAAAAAAAGTCCAAAAAAAGTAGCGCTAAAAAGTGAAAAAGCTATCGTAACCAATGCAGAAAAATCGCCGTTTTACACCAAGATAGAACCAATGCTAGCCACTTTGGTAGACAAACCAGTCGATGATGACGATTGGCTCTATGAAATAAAGTGGGATGGTTATCGAGCAGTTGCTTTTATGAATAAAAAAGAAGTAGAGCTTAAATCTCGTAACGACAAATCCTTCAACGAAAAATTCTATCCTGTTTATAATGAGTTAAAAAAATGGAGCATCAACGCTGTTGTAGATGGAGAAGTAGTAGTGGTAAATGAAAAAGGAATGGCAAACTTTGGCGCCTTGCAAAATTGGCGTAGCGAAGCTGACTGCGGCAAAAAAAATGGGTTTAGAAGGAATAATGGCGAAGCGAAAAGATAGCGTTTACGATGTAGGCCATAGAACTGGCAATTGGTTGAAAATAAAATCTAACAAAAGGCAAGAAGTTGTAATTGGTGGGTACACTATAAATGACGATACAAGTAAACCTTTCAGTGCGCTTTTAGTTGGTGTTTTCGAAAAAGGTAAGTTCGTTTATACAGGCAAAATCGGCACAGGTTTTAACATCAAAACACAAAAAGACATGCTCAAGATGTTCGAGCCTTTGGTTACGGATAAACCGCAGTTTAGTGCCGAACCAGATATTAACAAACCAAGTCGGTTTAGGCCGAATCCACCACGTGCAAAAGCAACTTGGTTAAAACCTGAACTTATTTGTGAGGTTAGTTTCACAGAGATGACAACGGATGGTGTAATGCGTCACCCGTCGTTTGAGGGGATGCGTGAGGATAAAAAAGCAAAGGAGGTAGTTTTGGAAAAAGAAGCAAACACAGAGGAAGTGGTAAAGGAATCAGCTGTTGATAAATACTTAAGCCCGCCAAAAAGTGGGAAAAGAAAAACTTTATTAAACCCGAAAGACCAAACTCAAGTAAGAAAAGTTAATGGCCACGAATTAAAATTCACCAACCTAAGCAAAGTTTATTGGCCAACAGAAAAGATAACAAAACGGGATTTAATTAACTATTATTATCAGGTTGCACCGTATATGTTGCCTTATCTAAAAAATCGTCCACAATCTTTAAATCGTCACCCAGGGGGAATAAATGGACCGAGTTTTTATCAAAAAGACGTAACGGGTAAAGTGCCAGATTGGATGGATACTTATTTGTACCATACCAGCGATAGCCCTGAGGATAAACATTTCCTTTTAGGAAATAACGAAGCTACTTTATTATATATGGCTGGTTTGGGTTGCATAGAAATTAATCCATGGAGCAGTACCACAAAAAAACCAGACCATCCCACTTGGTGTATTATAGATTTAGACCCAGATAAAAATTCTTTCGACCAAGTTATTGAAGCTGCTCAAGTTACCAAGCAGATTTTAGATGACATGGGAGTGCCTTGTTATTGCAAAACTAGTGGTTCTACAGGTTTGCATATTTACATCCCATTAGGTGCAAAATATACCTATGAGCAGTCTAAGGAATTTGCCAGAGTTATTGTAACCTTGGTTCATCGGGAGTTGCCAAAATATACGAGCTTGGAGCGGGCAGTTGCCGATAGAAAAGGGAAAATGTATCTAGATTTTCTGCAAAACAGGCCACAAGCTACTATTGCAGCCCCATATTCAGTGCGACCAAAACCTGGTGCCACAGTGTCTATGCCATTAGAATGGGATGAAGTGAAAAAAGGATTAAAAATGACAGATTTTCACATATTTAACGCCATGGAACGGATTGAAAGTTTAGGCGATATTTTTAAACCTGTATTGGAAAAAGGTATCGATTTACAGAAAATTATTAAAGCAATTACCAATAAAGAATAGTATGCTTAATGCCGATTTATCACGTTGTACGGAACTTTTACTAGAGAAGAAATTAACTATTGCCTTTGCAGAAAGTGCATCTGCAGGCAGAATGGTTGCCGAATTTTCTATGGTGCCGAATGCTGGCAAGTTTTTAAAAGGTGGTTTCGTTTGTTATGATGCTTGCCTCAAGGAGGATATACTTGAAGTGCCAAAAAAACTGGTTGAACAATTTACGCCAGAATCTCCAGAAGTTACAAAAGCTATCGCAGAAGGTTTATCAAAATTGATAAAAGCAGATATTCACATCGGCGTTACGGGCTTGCCCGCTCCAGGCGGAAGTGAAACGCCAGAAAAACCCGTTGGAACAATGTTTATATGCTGTATTTACAAAAATAAAGAACTCTTTGCCGAACGAGTTATTTTTAATGGAGAACCTGAAGAAATCATTTTGAGGACCGTGTTTCATACGGCAGAATTGCTAGCAAATAAACTGCAGTTTCTGGAATAGAATAAAACATAGCTTTTCTATTTTACTGTAATAAATAAAGGATTTGGAGCGGAAATCTTAGGTTGTCTTTTTTGTAAGTCCTGCTTTTCACTGTACACCCAATGAATAATTAGGTGGTGCCGTTCCAATCAGGGCTAGGTAACTTGGGCTTGTGCAAATAAACCGTTCATCGTAGCAAAAAACCGTTGTTCATAAACCTGATTGCAGTGGAAATACTTTTGTCAGCCTGAGCGCAGTCGAAGGACAAAAGATTGGAACGTAAAGCAGGGCTATCTTTCAAAATAGCCCTATTTTTGCTTTTCAAAAAATTTAAGCTTGATAGTTAATTGTTTTATGCTCTCTTTTTATTCCCGCCTAAACTTTGCATTAACTGGTCGTATAGATTATCGCTAGTTGCTTTTTGAGGTTTTAATTTTTTAACCACAGCACGTTTGCCTTTTGCCTTCGCTTTAATAATTTTTAGTAATTCGTCGCTGTAAGTATCTTTAAAAGCTGCGATATCAAAATCAGAACTGTACTGTTTAATTAATGCCAAACCCACGTCCATCTCTTTTTTTGAAATGGCTTTATCGTCTACTTTTTTAATTTCTTCCATTGTTCTAATCTCCTGCTGAAACCTAATTTTCGTAATCACGATAACTCCATCTAATGGATGAATGACACACAAATTTTCAGT
>SEDG01000394.1 GCA_004295885.1 Pedobacter sp.
CAAAAGGATATTCCATTTTATCTACAAAGGAATAACATCAAACCATCGGGTTTAAGTAGCATAGAGAAACGTTTAAACGTTGTTAAAACCACTTTGAACTTCTCTACCAACGAACAACTCATTGCACATTGTAAGGATAGGCACATCATTTAATTTAAAGGTCTTCAAAATATTTTCTTGGCTTACGGATTCCCGTAAGAAACCCACGGCAGGGTACTTTATTTTTGAAGTACCATGAAAAAAACATTACTCCTTTTATTATTTGCCTTTGCGGTAGCCGCCGCTTATGCGCAAAAAAAGACAATTGTATACCAACAAATGGGTCCTAGGTTAAACAAGAAAACCGTAGAGGGCATCATCACCGAAACCTACACCACGCAAAGGAAAGGTTTAACCTTTATTTGGTTCAGGATAGGGAACGATACCTTGGTGCACGTTTGGAAAAAACACTTAGACACAACCCGAATGAAGGTTGGAGCGAGAACAACTTTCCGTTCTGTTAAAAGGTTGCAAGGTAACCTGTGGAGAAAAGAGCAATCAGAAATTCCCGTAATATCAAAGGAAAATTAATGCGTCTCCTAATCATCCCCATTCACCGGAGACTACTTTTTTTAGCTGTGGCGATGAGCATCGTTTCCAGTTCTTGCCTAACAAATAATTTTCAACACCGTAAGTCTTACAGTCGCACGGCCACAGGTGTAATTACCGAGATTTACCGCAATAACTTGGGCGGCAATACCATCGTATTAGATGGCAAGGTGAATATCAATGTTTGGGATGAAGACCTTGATACGACCATGGTCATCGGTCGGGTAAAAACATTTCAGTTCAGGTTGCTCGGAAAAAGCGTGAAAAGGTAGTAGACCGCAGGTGCTCTAGTGTTACACTTGATGCGACATTGCCGAATTTCTGTTCCAGTAAATAATTACTTGCCATAGCGAGTAGGGGCCGTCTTTTGCCCTTTCGTAAGCACTATTAAAAATAATCTGCTTTTACGGTTTCCCGTAACGATGACATTTTCTTCCTAGTTACTTTTGATATCATCTCAGTTAATTAATTCTCTCAAAGCGAAATGGATTTCAAAGACGAAGTAACCCTTTCAAATGTTGAGCCATTTTAGATGAAAAAATTCCATCAGGGCGCATCTCACCCCGAGATACATAATCGTATTTCGGGGTCCTTTTGGATGGTGGTCATCTTAAACTAGCTGAAAGGAGTTATGGTTAATCAATGATAGTGTTTCTTAGAGGACACTACTCCAGTTAACAGAATTAAAGTTATATAACGCCAAAATAGGTAACCAAGTAGATGATAAATGATTTAAAAAAGTTCTTAAACGAAAAACAAGATCTTAGGGCAGTAGAAAAAACGCTGAAAAAAATTAATAGTCTTCTCATTTTAAACGAAGAGGTAAAATACATTGTTGTTCAGAAAAAACCCGCAATTAACTGGTCACCCGATTGTATTGTCTTAACAAATAAGAGAATTATTTTTTGTAGGCCGAGGAACTTCGGCTTAGCAATGGATGTTCATGGTTATAACTGGAAAGATGTTGCGGATTGTCACATCAAAGAAGGAATTATGAGAGCTACTTTTACGATGCGAACCGTGAGGAACCGTAGCAATATGATGGACTATCTTCCTAAAAACCAAGCAAGGAAATTGTATCAATTTGCGCAAGAGAGAGAAGGGGAAATGAGAGAGTTTAGAAGGCAAAGAGAACTTGAAGATAAAAGAGCCACAGCCGGTGGAGGTACAGTTGTTAATAATGCTCAAACACCTAACGAAAGCTCCTAGCAAGAAGAACCTTTTGCTATCCTTAGTACAGTCTGAATTGAATTTATTCATCGCTTGAATTATGAAATCCCTATTAACGCTACTCTTCCTCATTAACACCTCCTTCTCAACTACTTCAACAACAGTTTACCTTTGCTCCAGCCCAAAGGCTACAAAATACCATTTGAGTGCTAAATGTAGGGGCTTGATTAATTGTACTTATAAGATTAACAAAACGACTTTAGAGCAAGCTAAAAAAGGCGGCAAAACAATTTGCAAATGGGAAGATTAGTTTCGTTGTTCTTATTGATTAGCCTAAGCCTTGGCTGTAGTCAGGATAAAATTTATGAACCAGTTGTTGCCACTAGTTTTGAGAACCAAACTTTTACGGCTAAGGTAATCCGCATTATAGATGGAGATACAATGGAAGTGTTATATGAACAAACGCCTGTTAAAATACGTCTGGCTCATATAGACTGCCCAGAAAAGAGAGGCAAACAACCGTTTGGGAACAATGCAAAATTAGCTTTGTCAGATTTGTGCTTTGGGCAGCTGGTTACTGTGCAGGGAGAGAACTATGATCGATACAAAAGACTGATTGCGGTTATCATTAACAACAAAAAGCAAATTGTTAATCAAGAAATGGTAAAGCAGGGTATGGCTTGGCATTTTACGAGATATTCTAATGCTGCGATATACGATGAGTTAGAGACTGAAGCAAGGCAAAATAAAGTGGGCCTTTGGCAAGATCCCAATCCTACACCACCATGGAATTGGAGAAAGAATAACAAGTTGTAACCAAAACTCAGTAAATTATCTGCAGACTTTGGCTTCGGATAAGTAGCAGGGACTGCAATATTAATCATCTTCCAGACCCACCACAACTTCTCTGTTTGAAACGTTAAAAACTACGTGCGATAAACTTTTGTTAAATGATAGAACGCTTTGGCTATCTAAAAATTAATCGATTGTTTATTTAAAAGAAATTAGATGATGTTCAAAAAAGGCTTACTAATCCTTACGCTGGCCACAGTGCTGTTCAGTTGTAAAAAAGACTCCGCAATTGAACCCGAATTGCAAACTGAAAATGAAATTTCGGCTGTAGACCCTGAGATGAGGGCAACTTTAAGTGATGATGTCAACGAATCGGCCTTCGACGCTGATGCGGCAACACCACGAGTTTGTGTAGATAAAATTACGGGCAGCAACCCAATTGTGCTAGACGAAGAAGACGATGATATTGGAAACAGACGATGAATTTTGGCTGGTTCAACAGAAATACACCCGATTCTGAATTAATTAGAACTACGGTACATGAATTTGGTCACGCCATAGGTTTAGCTCACGAGCACCTAAGTCCAGTAAATACGATTAAATGGGACAAACCTAAAGTATATGCCTATTACATGTCGCCACCAGAAAATTGGACACGCCAACAGGTAAACGAACAGGTACTTAATAAATATAAACCAGCCGATGTACGCAACACCAAATACGATCCTGCTTCTATCATGCATTATTATGTGGATCCATCCCTTACTTTAGATGGAAAAGGTGTGGGCTTAAACATGACACTTTCGGCTAAGGATAAATTATTTATCGGTAAAATATATCCGAACTAATCCCGAAAGGTTTTTTACCGAACAAGTAATAAAAATCGAGATGCAGTAAAAGGCATCTCGATTTTTTGTTTGGATTTGTAAAAGTCGGAAGGACAAGGTGGGCGGAATGGCGATCAGTTTCCGTTTTTTTTTAATTAAATTGAATGATAATAATTTTTAATTTTTTAAGTTTGTTAGTAAGGAAACCGTATTATTCGGAACTGAAAAACCAAGTATAAACGCCTCTCATAGTGTTAAAATCAGTGTTTCTAACTTTTTGAGCTAAAAAACGACTTTTATGGATGAACGTTCTGTTCATAAATGAAAGAATTTTAATCCTTTTTCTTGGTTAATCAATGATGGGTTTTGCGCCTTGCAGAAAATATTTAACCAAATCATTTGATGAACATTATGCGAAAAACACTAATCAGCAAATGCCATTGGAGAGCTTTGTCTGGTACCAAATTGCTATTAGCCGTGGCGATGTTACCAATCTCTTCTTTCGCAGCAGAAATATCTGCCATTGCTAACACAAAAAGCACCTTTTTTTTGGTGCAACAAGCCGGACAAACACCTAACGTATTGTTAAGAGGTAACCGTTCTATTACGGTTGGTGCCATTCCAGGTGCTTCTCAAAATCCATTATATGTAATTGATGGAATAATTGGTAGCATTTCTAGTTTAAATCCAAACGACATTGAAACGATCGACATTCTAAAAGACGCATCTTCTACAGCCATTTATGGGGTTGCGGGTGCCAATGGGGTAATTATGATCACTACTAAAAAAGCAAAAGCAGGAAAGGTGCAGGTAGATGTGAACAGTTATTATGGCATTAATGGCAGGGCCGAATATCCAAAGGCTTTAATGGGCGATGCTTGGTTAAACTACATCAACGAACGTTATTATACTGCTAACAATAAATATCCGGCCAGTTTAACGGATGCTGGTGTGCCTGCATCTGGAGTTACCGCCCTTAACAACGGGCAGTGGGTTGATTGGGTAGATGAAACCTTACGTGATGGCTCCCAGCAAAATCATCATATCTCGGTACGCGGAGGTTCGGAAAAAACACAAGCTTACATGTCATTAGGTTACATCAATGAAAAAGGAATTTACCAAGGCGATCAGTCTAAATTCTATAATATTCGTGGTGGTGTAGATGTTAATTTTAGTAAACACTTTAAGGCAGGTTTACAAACTACGGCCAATTTAAGAAATGCCGATCAAACCAATAGCCGTTTAAATAAGGCTTTTGGGGTCTATCCGTTAGGCTTAGCCTATAATGCAGATGGTAGTGTAAACGCTTTGCCACTTGCGGGTGTTTCTGCGGTCAGTCCGATTGCGAATTATGCAAATGGGGTGTTTATTAACAATACGAAGAGCCTTTATTTGGCGGTTAACCCTTATGTAGAGTTTACGCCGATTAAAAATTTATCTATTCGTTCTAACTTGGGCCTAACGCTGTCTTCTGCTCGCCAAGGTACTTTTGCCAATGAGCGCTCTTACAATATTCTTTCAGAGGGTAGAACTGCCAAAGAGGCGAGTTACGAAAACAACATCAGCTACAATTATTTGTGGGAAAACATCATCAATTATAATTGGACCTTAGGTAATGACCATCAGTTTACGGTTACTGGAATTACTTCTTTGGAAGACAGGAGGAGTGAACGCTCTTTCATATTTGGTACTGGACTTGAATTTGATGATTATAGCTTTTACAACTTGAGTGCGGCTACACTTTCTACCACGAAGGCAACGGGTTATATTCAACAAAATAGGATGTCTTTCGCTGGAAGGATCAACTATAACTATAAAGGAAAATACCTTTTCCAAGCTTCTAATCGTTGGGATGGGGTGTCGCAGCTGATTGATAAATGGTCTTCATTCCCTTCAGTTTCTGCTGCTTGGCGCATTAGCGAAGAGAAATTCATGGACTTCAGCAAAGCCTACATTAGTAATTTGAAGTTAAGAGCAGGTTATGGTGTGGCAGGAAATCCAAATATTCCGGCTTATACCAATAGTACTTTGGTAGCCTCGAGGTCTGGAGAATTCCCATTAACCTTGGGTGGATCTACGGCATTGCCTTTATATTCTACCAATCGTGCTTTGGGTAATGATGATTTAACTTGGGAGCGTTCTTACAATTTCAACTTAGGATTAGATGTGAGCTTGTTTAATAACAGGATTGATTTAACTGGAGAGTACTTTAACACAAAATCTAAAGGTGTTCTTTATCCAAGAAACTTGCCGCCTACGGATGGTGGATTTGATGCGAAGAACCAATATTATATCTATGCGAACATTGCGGAGACCAAAAATGCTGGTTTCGAACTAACCATTTCTAGCAGAAACATCGACACGAAAGGTGGTTTTAAATGGAACAGTTCCTTTACGTTTACAAGAGCTACTGAAGAGTTAACTAAACTTGATTTAGGTAACTCTATCGCCACCACTGCCTTAATTACCAATAATTTATTTGTGGGAAGTCAGCTACCACAAAGTGTGCTTTTTGGTTATAAAAAACTAGGCGTTTGGCAATTGGGCGAAGAAACTGAAGCGGCTAAATATGGTGCCAAACCTGGTGATATTAAATTGGCTACAGTACCGAAAATTGATGCAGCAGGTGTAAGTGATAATGGTGTACATCCTTATTCGGCAGCGGATAGGATGATCCTTGGGCACAATACCCCTAATTTTAGTATGGGTTTACAAAATACCTTTAACTACAAGAATTTTGATTTAACGGTGTTCATGACCATGCGATACGGGCAAACTGTTAATGCGCAGTTATTAGGTTATTGGAATCAAATTGCGCAACCCGCAACTTATAACTATTGGACACCAAATAATCCAACTAACGATTTCCCAAGACCAACCACAGGTACTAGTTTAAGTAACACATATATCAGTGCGCTTTCCATTGTAGATGGCTCTTACTTTAAGGTAAAAAACATCACCCTTGGTTATTCTTTACCGGCAAAAATTGCCAGCAAAGCAGGTTTTAGTCGCATTAGGTTATATGGCACGGCGTACAACAGTTTTGTATTTGCCAAAAGCGATTTGCTGAAAGACATAGATCCTGAAACAGCTGGAAGTGATAGTTTCCCGCTTTACAGACAAATGGTTTTCGGTTTGAATGCATCATTTTAATATTTAAGAAAAGAAAATGAAAAGATTATATAAATATTCGTTAGGCTTGGTCGTGGTACTTTCGCTTAGCACTACTTCATGTAAAAAATACTTGGATGAAGTAAATCCAGGGGCAACAACCGTGGAAACTGCCTACGGCAATAAATCTGGTTTTGAAGGTCTAATTAATACCATTTATGTAGATAATTATTTTTTGTATGGTAAGGTAGATTTTATCGGTTGGAGAGCTTGGGCTTATTTTAACTTGGTAGAGCAGTTTGGTCCGGTTTATCTAACCACTAAATCTGCGGCTACGGAAGGAACCAACATCACTCCGAAAAGAAGCACCGAAAAAGAGATTTATGATGCGATTATTGCTGACTTGAAATTTGCCACAGAAAAATTGCCATTAACGCAGGGTGCATTGAGAGGTCGTATAGCTAAAAAAGCTGCTTATGCTTTATTGGCGAAGGTTTATCTTCAACGTACGCGTTTAGGGGAGGCTGCACAATATGGTGCCTTGGCTTTGGCAACTGCCGAAGAATTAATCAATAACCAAGCGAAATACAACTGTGCACTTTACACCAGTGATGCTACTCGTTCTGGTTTTGCGAAGGCATTTGATTTAAAGAATAA
>SEDG01000395.1 GCA_004295885.1 Pedobacter sp.
ATTGAAAGCTTTTTATATAGTGGCTTATTTCATGCACTTAAAATTTGAGAAACTAGGCTTGCAGCTAGCACTTTCAGTTTCCTTTATATTCATTATTTATTTCATTGTTTTAATGCTGATTGAAGGTGGTTATATCCATGACCATATGCCTCAACTGCCATAAGCTAGATGAAATATAACCCAATAAAAAAAATATTAATCCTGGTAACCATTTTAGCGGTACCGGGATTTTTATATTATTTACTACAAGAAAAAGGCAAAAATAGGTATAAACCATTGGCTATTTATGGCCCAAAAAAAGTTGCCTCAACATTTCATACGGTTAGAGGCAAACAGATTCCTGATACCGTCTACCATGTTATTAAGGATTTCAAATTAGTTAATCAAAAAACAGATACATTAACTTGGGATAACTATAAAGGAAAGATTGTATTGTTAAACTTATTTTACACGAACGGCTCTGGTGGAGTTGATTTTGCAAATAAGGCAATGGCTACATTTGCTAATGTGTATGAAAAAAATACCATGATTCATTTTGTAGGATTAAGTATAGACTCACAAAATGATACGCCCGAAGTTTTAGCAGAGTATGCTAGAAAGATTTCTGCTAATGCTGGAAAATGGGATTTATTAAGTGGTGACAGTATTCAAGTAAACAAGTTGGTTAAAAATGGTTTACTATTAGATGCACTTAAGGTGACTGAAAATGGCAAAACTAAATTTACCTACAGCAATATGTTTGTGTTACTAGATTCACAACATAGAATAAGAGGTTATTACGAAGCAACAAATCAAGAGGCATTGTCAAAATTAGATGACGAAATTAAAGTATTAGTCGCCGAAGAATTAAGAAATATGAAAGACGGGCGATAGTCAATAGTCAACAGTCAATAGTCAATAGTCAATAGTCAATAGTCAATAGTCAATAGTCAATAGTCAATAGTCAATAGTCAATAGTCAATAAATTTTGGCTATACAAGTTAAGATAAAAATATGAATACTCCAGTAGAGCAAAAATATAATAAATGGATTGTTACATTGTCTATTGCCATCCCTTTGGTTGTTGCGTTATTATTTGGCGTAAATTTGAGGAAGCTAGGCTATGACGTTAAGCCATTATCCTTTTTACCGCCGATATACGCGACAATAAATGGGATAACTGCTATAGTTTTGGTTATTGCGGTTGTCGCAATTAAGAATGGTAAAAGGAGGCTTCATGAAAATTTAATGAAATTTGCGATCTTGCTTTCTGTACTTTTCTTAGGTATGTACGTTGCCTATCACATGACCTCAGATTCTACTAAATTTGGTGGTGAAGGTACAATAAAGTACGTATACTATTTCATTCTAATCACTCATATTTGTCTATCCGTTATTATCATTCCCTTTGTATTGGTAACCTATGTAAGAGCGCTAGCAGAAAGATTTGATAAGCATAAAAAAATCGCTAAAATTACTTTTCCGATGTGGTTATATGTAGCAGTTACAGGTGTTATTGTATACCTGATGATTGCCCCTTATTACATTTATTAGGGTTCAAGGTTTATGTAAAACTATTTTTATAGTAACTGTTTTATTCCTATACTAAGCAGGGATAAATTTTGTGTTACGTGATAAATATAAAAACAGGACCTGATTTATATGTTGTTATTAATGAAAACCAAGTATCGGCTTTTACTTCTTTTACACACAATTTTTTCAAAAATTATTGCTAACAAGCGATAAATATGTTCAAGATGTTTTTATAGCAGAAGAGATTGTTCAAGATGTTTTCTTAAAGATTTGGGAAGATCCTGCGGGCTTGAACGAAATTAAATCCATAAACTCTTATCTATACCGTTCCGTGATTAATGCCTCGATTAATCATATTAATAAGAAAAAAACATAGAAGAACATCATATAAAATAGCTTCGAATTACTCAGAGGAATCATTAATGGATATTGATGAAGAAAATGAAACTTATTTTGCGTATCAACAAAGAAATCGACAAACTTCCAGCCCAGTGTAAAAAAGTTTTTAAACTATGTAGGTTTGAATATAAGGAAATAGCAGTTTTGTTGGCATTAGCTGGAAAACCCTCACTTTAAAGTGAGGGTTTTTTTATGACATAAATTTTAAAACTCCCCTCAAATTTTATTTTATCTTTGTCTCAATGTTTAAGAAAATTAGCTTCATCTTATTTATTCTTGTGGCAACTACAATAGTTGCACCTCAAGTAAAAGCACAATGTTCTATGTGTACCATTAGCGCCGAACAGGGGACTAAAAACGGGAATACGCAAGGAAAGGGCTTAAATTCCGGCATTGTTTACCTGCTAGCGATTCCTTATATACTTATTGCAGGGATTGGAATTCTGTGGTACAAAAACTATCGTAAAAAAGCAGTTTCGGTTTCAAATAATTAATCCACTTATTTCTTTACCAGTAAATGGAAATGAATAAGCTATATACCATCATTCGAATTAAAAATACTCAGTGACGAACAGCTGTTTTTAAGCTGCCTTGATTTATAGTGGGGTAATCTTTTAGGGCCACTTTTGTTATCGCCTTTAAATTTTCGGTATTCACTTATTATATTTTTCATTGGCCGCCACCCATAATAAAGTAATCAGGTCGCGGGACAAGCAAACAATAAAAGCAATATAACAACCCAACAATCGACTATGTTAAAAAAAAAAACTTTTGATTTCCTTACCGCAGTAGCAGAAAATAATAACCGTGAGTGGTTTGCAGAACATAAAGAAGAATATGAAGTTGCGAAAGCAGAAGTAATAAATCTAGCTGGCGAGTTAATAAAGGGTATATCTTTAATAGATCCATTAATTTCTGCAGATTTAGACCCGAAAAAAACGGTGTTGAGAATCTACAGAGATGTTCGCTTTAGCAAGAATAAAGATCCCTATAAAAAGAATATTGGTATTTGGAT
>SEDG01000396.1 GCA_004295885.1 Pedobacter sp.
CGCGGTACTTCGAGTGTAACCGTTAATTTGGGTAATATCCCTTTGACCAAACAGGCCGAAAAGGTATTAAAAATCACTTATTTAGAAGCAAAAATATTTAAAAGCGATTTAATTGGAACTGAGCATTTATTATTGTCTATTTTAAGAGATGATGATAACATTGCATCACAAATTTTATTGCAATACAGCGTTACTTACGAAATCTTTAAACAAGAGGTTGAAGTAAATAAAAACGGATTTAGAGACGAAGCACAAGGTGGTGGCGGTACTGCCGGTGGCGATGATGATTACCAAGAAGAGGAAAGTTTTACTACACCCAAAAAGGTATCGGACATTAAATCTAAAACCCCTGTATTAGATAATTTTGGTCGTGATTTAACTCGTGCTGCCGAAGAAGGCAAGTTAGACCCAATTGTTGGTCGCGAGAAAGAAATTGAGCGTGTTTCTCAAATTTTATCACGTAGAAAGAAAAACAATCCAATCTTAATTGGTGAGCCAGGTGTTGGTAAATCTGCCATCGCCGAAGGTTTGGCATTAAGAATTGTACAACGTAAAGTATCTAGGGTTTTATTTAACAAACGTGTTGTTACGTTAGATTTAGCTTCTTTGGTTGCTGGCACAAAATATCGTGGTCAGTTTGAGGAGCGCATGAAAGCGGTAATGAACGAGTTAGAGAAATCTACCGATGTAATTTTGTTTATCGATGAAATTCATACCATTGTTGGTGCTGGTGGCGCATCGGGTTCATTAGATGCATCTAACATGTTTAAACCTGCATTAGCCAGAGGCGAAATACAATGTATCGGTGCTACAACTTTAGATGAGTATCGTCAGTATATTGAGAAAGATGGTGCTTTGGACCGTCGTTTCCAAAAGGTAATGATTGAGCCTGCTACACCTGATGAAACTATTGAGATTTTAAATCGTATTAAAGAGAAATACGAAGAACATCACGGGGTTACTTATACAGATGAAGCAATTAAAGCTTGTGTTGCCTTAACTGCAAGATATATTACAGATCGTTTCTTGCCAGATAAAGCGATTGATGCTTTAGACGAAGCGGGTTCTAGAGTGCATTTAACTAATATTCACGTTCCTGATACTATTATTGCTATTGAAAGTAAAATAGAAGATATCAAGATTGAGAAAAACAAGGTTGTTAAAAGTCAGAAATACGAAGAGGCTGCTAAGCTGCGTGACACGGAGAAAAATTTGTTAGAAGAATTAGAACGTGCCAAAGCAGAATGGGAAGCTGAAACTAAAACTAAACGTTATGAGGTTTCTGAAGATAACGTAGCTGAAGTTGTTTCGATGATGACTGGTATTCCTTTGCAACGTGTTGGACAAGCAGATAGCACTAAGCTATTGAATATGTACGATAAAGTTGCTGAGAAAATTATTGGTCAGGATGATGCGATTAAAAAACTAACAAAAGCAATTCAACGTACTAGAGCTGGATTAAAAGACCCTAAAAAACCAATCGGTTCATTTATTTTCTTAGGTCCTACTGGTGTTGGTAAAACAGAATTAGCAAAAGAACTAGCTCGTTTTATGTTTGATAGTGATGATTCGCTAATTCAAATAGACATGAGTGAGTACATGGAGAAATTCGCTGTATCTCGTTTAGTGGGAGCGCCTCCAGGATACGTTGGTTACGAAGAAGGTGGACAGTTAACTGAAAAAGTTAGAAGAAAACCTTATGCTGTAATCTTGTTAGATGAGATTGAAAAAGCTCACCCTGATGTATTTAATATCTTGTTACAAGTATTAGATGAAGGTCAATTGACTGATAGTTTGGGTAGAAAAGTAGATTTTAGAAATACGATTATCATCATGACTTCTAACATTGGTGCACGCCAATTGAAAGATTTCGGAGCGGGTGTTGGTTTCTCTACTTCAGCTAAGGTTAACCAAAGTGATGCGCACAGTCGTGGTGTAATTGAAAACGCGTTGAAACGTGCTTTTGCTCCTGAGTTTTTAAACAGGGTTGATGATGTAGTTGTGTTTAACAGCTTAGGTAAAGATGAAATCTTTAGAATTATTGACATTGAATTGAAATCTTTATTCGGTCGTGTTCATAACTTAGGTTACGAAGTTAAGTTGACTGATGGAGCTAAAGAATTCATCGCTGATAAAGGTTTTGATAGTGCTTTTGGTGCTCGTCCGTTAAAGCGTGCGATACAGAAATACTTAGAAGACCCAATTGCTGAAGAAATCTTAAAAGGAGAAATCCATGATGGAGATACTTTAGAGATTGATTACGATAAAGAAAAAGAAGAAATTACTGTTGTGAATAAAAGTAACGGTAAGAAAAAGAAAAAAGAAGAGGGAGCTTAACCCCTAAATCCCCTAAAGGGGACTTCAAATTTTAACAAAAAACCCCGAAGTAAATGTTGCTTCGGGGTTTTTTTTGTGATTTGCCATTCCGAGGAACGAGAAATCTATTTAGTTATATTCGATTATATAGATTCTTCCTTCGTCAGAATGACAAAACTAGATAAATGTTAAATCAACCTCTTCAAAGCTTCATAATAGTTCTCCAACGCCTTTTCTTCCGTATCTAAAAATAGAAACGGCTCAATTAATTCCAATTCCATTAACAAAAATTCATTGTTTACGATTGCGCCATCGACCCTAGCGTAAAGGCAATCTTTTGCAAATTGGTCTACATATTTTTGAGCAGTGGTTAACAATTCCTTTGCAGGTTGCTGCGGATGAACAGTTCCTCCAAAAGTTGCTTGGACTCTAAAATCTCCATCAGCTGCTTTTTTAAGTAGAGCGTGGCTAAATTTCCCTCCAAAGAAAATAAAAGACCATTCCCCGTTTTCTTCAATTTCTGTTAGAAACGGCTGAACGATAAAGTCCTCAATTTCTGTCAAGGAATTTAGTTTTTCATTTAGTTCATCAGCATTTGC
>SEDG01000036.1 GCA_004295885.1 Pedobacter sp.
TTCGTACAGATCAAAATAACATCATCGATGTAAATGGTGTTAATGCACCAGACGGATTGGTTGGGCCACATCGTGAAAAAGAAGGCAGTGCTTACGCCATTCGCGAAATTTACAGCCCAGTTAAAATAGATCTAAAAGTTTTATCTGCAGACTTTAACGGTGAAATTGAAGTAGAAAATAGATACCATTTTACCAATATCAATCAGTGTAGATTTAAATGGGAGTTGATTGATTTTAAAGGTCAAGAAGATAGAAACAATGGTTATGTTGTTATAAAACAAGGAATTGCTACGGCACCATCAATAGCGCCAGTAGCTAAAGGAAAGTTAAGGATAGGCCTGCCGCAAGATTGGAAAAACAATGATGCTTTGGCTTTAACAGCGTACGACCCTGCTGGAAATGAAGTATATAGATGGGTTTGGAAAGTGAAATCAAATACTGCCTTATTTGCAAAATCATTAGATAGAAAACCTGCAAATAACCTAGGTGTAGTTAACACCGAAGGTGATACCACGCTAACGATGAAGGCAAGTGGCATATCGGTTACCCTAAGCAAAAAATCAGGTAAATTAATTCAGTTAGCCAATGAAACAAGTGCAGCATTGGCATTCAATAATGGGCCGATCCTAGTTTCGGGAAATGCAACATTTACAGGGTTAAAATCTTATAAAGATGGAGATGCCTATGTGGTAGAGTCGAGTTATACTGGCGATATGAAAACTGTTAAATGGAAAATGAATTTTGGTCCGTTGGGAGAGTTAAACCACATCAATTCCACTAAGAAAAGAACCTTGCTATTTTATTTTGGTTTGCCGAAGTCTGACGCACCACAACAATTTGCCATGCCAAAAGAGAATATATTAACTAATTAAAAATATTTCCCGCAGATGACGGGGATTTCGCAGATAAAGAAAGATGGTGTCATCTGCGCAATCTGCTAAATCAGCGGGAGAATATAGAATTAATCAAGTAAGCTATGAAACATAAACCCTATCTATTTCTTGTTACAACTTTCGTATTGCTCATTACTAATGTAGCAACGGCACAAATCGGTAGGCGTTTTCCTTCAGAAAGAAAAGTAATTAAAGACCCTATTACAGGCGTTGAGCTTGTGTTTCTAACCAGCACACCTGTTGGAGATTCTAAGATTTATCAAACACATAATCAATGGACAGCTGATGGGCAATGGTTAATATTTCGTTCGGGCAGGGTTAAAGGAGAAGCGATTGCTGTAAACGAACAAAGTGGAGAGATGGTTCAAGTAACTGAAGGTGGCTATACTGGAATGTTAAATATCGCTAGAAAATCGATGAAGTTGTATTTCATGAGAAATGCAGATACAGTCAGACGTGGCGGACCAGTGCAAATCATAGAGGTAGATTTAGCTAAGGTGTTTGCCGATAGTAAAGCTGGTAAAATGCAAGCGGCTAATACCTATCAACGTGTTTGCGGTACAACGCCTGCGGCGATTGGTGCTGGTGGAGATATGGCTTTGGATGGAGCGGAGGACTGGGCATATTTTAGAGTGGGAAAAGAGGAAGCAGCTAGACATCTTAAAGCGGGAACTAAATTAGAACCTAGTTTTGGTCCGAGGAAAATGGGTGCAGGACCATCTGGTATTGCAGCGATGAATATCAATACTGGAGAAATAAAACACGTTACTTCTGTCCCCTTTCAAGTTGGTCACATTCAAACTAATCCTTGGGTGGCTGGTGAAATTGTTTTCTGCTGGGAAACAGGGGGAAAATCACCACAACGCACTTGGACTGTTTTAGCAGATGGCACTGGCTTGCGACCATTATATCCTGAAGCAGCTTACGAATGGGTTACGCATGAAGCGGTAATCTCTCGTGATGAAGTGGCAATAGCGATCATGGGACACCGAAAAATAGCAGGAACGGATGCAGCTACAAGTCCACAAACAGGAGTTGCAGGTGCCAATCCAGGACAAGAAACTGCTTGGGGACCATCGGGCACTCGTGAAAAACCAACAGGCTTAGGTATCGTTAATCTAAGAACAAGACAAATGACCATTGTTGGTCAAACCCCTAGCGGCAGCGGACTTTGGCACGTGAGTGGTTCGCCAGATGGAAGGTGGGCAGTTGGAGATGATTTTTCTAGAAGTATTTACCTGATTGATAGAAATACACACGAGATGCGCTTATTATCGGCTGGGCATAAACAAACTGCATCCGACCATCCACATCCAACAATGAATCCTGATGGCACAAAAATCCAAATCCAATCGGCAATGTTATCTGCTGATAACCGTTCTATGAATATTTGTGTGATCAACATCCCTCAGGAATGGCTTAAGGTCAAATAATTTTCTAAACGACCATTCTTTGAACCTATTGTATCTATTTGTGAACCATAGTATCGGTTCATTTGAATTATTTTGTGATGTATCGAACAAAAATAAATGATGAAGTTTTTCTAAACTTGAAGAAATATTAACACGACCAAATATTAACAGCACATGATACCAAGAATACTTATTGCAATGTTTGTCATCATAACATCGCTCACAAACGTTATTGCACAACAAACTACTGCTAACAAAATTATTGTTGCGCAGGATGGGAGTGGGAATTTTAAGACTATTCAAGAGGCTGTCAACTCGGTGAGAGATCACATGCAAACACGGATTACGATTGAAGTAAAAGCTGGAAAATATCAAGAGAAACTGGTTATCCCTGCTTGGAAAAAGAACATCACCATCATTGGAGAAAACAAGGATAACACCATTATTACCAATGCAGATTACTCTGGAAAAGCTTTCCCAACAAAAGATTTTACAGGTAATGCCAAATACAGTACCTATACTTCTTACACCGTTTTGGTTCAAGGGAATGATTGTAGATTAGAAAATTTAACGATAGAAAATACGGCAGGTACAGTTGGCCAAGCAGTAGCATTAACTGTAGAAGCTGATCGCTTTGCAGCAAGAAACTGTTCTTTTTTAGGTAATCAAGATACGCTCTACACGGCTAAGGATGGGAGAAATTACTTTGAATCTTGCCTTATTGCTGGCACAACGGATTTTATTTTCGGGGAAGCGACAGTTGTGTTTAACAAATGTACCATCAAGAGTTTATCCAATTCCTATATCACGGCAGCATCTACTACAAAAGAACAACGTTTTGGTTATGTGTTTTTAGATTGCGACTTGATTGCAGCGCCAACAGCAACCAAGGTATTCTTGGGCAGACCTTGGCGACCTTTTGCAAAAACAGTATTCATAAGATGCAATTTAGGTCCTCATATTACCTCAGTGGGATGGAACGCCTGGCCTGGCGACCCAATGTTTGCTGACAAGGATAAAACTGCTTCTTATGCAGAATATGCAAATACAGGTGAGGGGGCTAAAACTGCAGAAAGAGTGCCTTGGTCTAAACAATTAACGAGTGCCCAAGCACAAGAGTTTTTACCACTGTATCCTGCAGGTAAAATCCCCAATTCAAAAGGTACTCAGCGAAAAGATAGCATTGCTAATGAACGAGTTTATAGAGTGGCAACACCAGGAATGTATTGCTTCTTTCCATCAACCCAAGAAAATAAGGGAGCTGCTGTAGTTATTTGTCCAGGAGGCGGTTATGAGCGATTAGCCTACGTTATTAGCGGTACTCAGTTAGCTAAATGGTTTAATACCATGGGTATTGCTGCCTTTGTGCTTAATTATAGATTGCCAAACGACCCAGATTTAGTTGAACGAGAAAAAGCGCCTCTGCAGGATGCACAACGAGCAATAAAATTAATTCGCAATAATGCCGGTAAATGGGGCATCAAGCCCGATAAAATAGGCATACAAGGATCATCAGCAGGTGGTCATTTAGCAAGCTTGGTAGGTACGGCATCTGCCGATATCGTTAAACTTAGCGATCAATTAGATACCGTTTCTGCACTAGCAAATTTTATGATATTAGTTTCTCCGGTAATTGACATGGGAGTTTATGCACACAAGGGTAGTAAGAAAAATTTGTTGGGAGAAAATCCTAAACCGGAAACTATTAAACTATATTCTACGCAATTTCAGGTCAAAAAGAACACTCCGATCTGTTTCATTGCGGATGCATTTGATGACAAAAGCGTTGACCCACACAACAGCCTGTTATTTTATCAAGCGTTACTAGAAAACAAAGTAACTAGCGCTTTACATATTTTTCCGCAAGGAGGACACGCCATCGCCCTGCGTAATAATCCAGGTTCTACAGAAATGTGGACAAAACTTTGTGAAGAATGGATGGTAGAGATGGCTATCATTCCTTCAACCTTAAAAAAATAAGCCTCTAACAACTCAATATTATATGAAATCTACATTTCTAACTTCTTTAATTTTAGCCGTTTCTTCATTAGTTTACGGACAATCAGCCAAACCTAAAGCGTTTTCTTGGAACAATTTGCCAGTTATCAATAAGCCGGTTTTCAAAAAGGACACGTTTAACATCGTTCAATATCGTGCTGTTGCAGATGGGATTTATTTAAATACCGAGGCAATTAACAACGCCATTACAGATTGCAGTAAAAAAGGTGGTGGTGTGGTACTTATCCCCGCAGGCTTGTGGTTATCTGGACCGATATATTTGAAAAGCGGCGTGAACCTACACCTTAAACAAGGAGCGCATTTGGTTTTTACAACGGATAAGAGCAAGTATAAAATTGTTGAAGGAGATTATGAGGGGAAAAGTGCAGCAAGAAATGAATCGCCTATTAATGGTAAAGACTTACAAAATATAGCCATAACAGGTAAAGGTGTTATTGATGGTAGTGGAGATGTTTGGCGTGCTGTTGGTCAGGGACCGCTTACCGCCTCTCAATGGAAAGAAAAAGTAGCTTCTGGAGGTGTGTTAAGCGATGATGGGAAAACTTGGTATCCCAGCGAACAGTTTAAGCAAGCGCAGGTAAAAGGCAAAAGCATGCTTCATTGTAGAGAATAGTGTTTTAGATGTTGGGGATGATGCCATTTGTATCAAATCTGGTAAAGACGAAGAAGGTAGAAAAAGAGGTATTCCTTCTGCTCAGGGAATTATTAGGGGTAATCTTGTTTATAGTGGTCACGGTGCGGTGGTAATTGGTAGCGAAATGAGTGGTGGCGCAAATAACATCTTTATAGAGAACTGTACTTTTATGGGTACTGATAAGGGCTTAAGGTTTAAGTCGACTAGAGGAAGGGGTGGAGTAGTAGAAAACATTTATGCCAGGAACTTAACGATGAAAGATATTCTTCAAGAAGCTATCTTTTTTGATATGTTCTATTTTGTGAAGTTTGCTACCGATGGTGTTAGGGATAATTCTCCTGTTGTAAACGAAGGTACCCCGATATTTCGAAATATGGTTTTCGATAATATCATTTGTAACGGTGCAAAAACTGCAGTTTTTATAAGAGGTTTGTCTGAAATGCCTGTACAGGGTATTACAATTAGCAACTCTACCATCGCTGCTGATAAGGGTGTTGAGTTGACTGATGCAAGTGGAATTAAGTTCGATAACGTTCGTTTGGTAATTAAAAACCAGTTGCCAGTTTTTTCGATTACTGGTAGTAAAGACATCAGCATAAATAAGGTGCAATATAACAATGGCCTTCCAACTTTATTGCAACTAAATGGGGTAGAAAATGAGCGAGTTCAGGTGATAGGGACAGATTTAAAATCTACTGGTAAAGTACTTGAGCTTAAAGATGGAGCTAAGGAAAGTTCGGTTACCTATAAATAATTGCTAGGCGAAATTTGTAATCTCGCATTAAACTCACCGATGATTTAAAATAATTAATTGAAAGGTCTGGATTACAAATCCAGATCTTTTAATTAATTATACTTAGCCAAATAGTGTTACTGCCATTTTTTAACTGCAAAAACGATCGCGTTGTATTCGTCTTTTTCAAATAAAACACCAATATTTTTACTGTCAATTTTAACAATGTCTGAATATGCAGAATAGTTACTCCCTTTATAGTCGGTAGCGCTTTTGGCAATTACTAAGTTCTTAAACCAAGTTTTTCCATCATCATTACTGACTCTCAGCGTAAGATTGTCTCTCTTTTTGGTATCTGCAGCATTGCAAACAAACAAAATCCGTTTTTTGGTTTTGTCTACGTAAGAAAGTGTACTTCCCTGGCAAACTGGGTCGGGTAAATTGGCATCAAAGGCTGTCTTATCCCAGCTCTGTCCGCCATCATTACTAATGGCAACAATTCTTTGCCTTACATTTCCTTGCTGGTTTCGGATGTTCATCACCATTTTATCTCCACTTAATTGTGCGGCCATTGCTTCATTGCTACCTTTAAAACTTACATTTTCTGATAACCTAAAGGTGAGGCCGTGATCATTTGTAAAGTAGCCATGGGCGATGTAATCCATCCCTGCTTTTTGAGGTGGCCCAGCAGAGTGATTTGCTGAAACAAATATCCTTCCCTTGTACAAGCCTTCGTCAAATTGTAAAGCATGACCAGGTGTATTGGCATAACTGCGCCAATCCTCATTAAAATTATAAGCCGTGTTAACTTGCGGCATTTTTGGCCGATGAACTTGTGTTGTAATATTTTTAGGCTCAGACCAAGTCATTCCCCCATCTATTGATGTTTTAAACCATACTTCTCTTAAACCATTTCCTTTTCTAACTTCGTTTTCAGGCTGGTTGCCGGTATTGTAAAATAAAAACAAACGACCTTTTGGATATTTAGGGTCCGTTAAATCCATCACAGGTGCAGGGTTGCCGGCTTGCATCT
The DNA here is from genome assembly GCA_004295885.1 of Pedobacter sp. Classification (GTDB taxonomy): domain Bacteria; phylum Bacteroidota; class Bacteroidia; order Sphingobacteriales; family Sphingobacteriaceae; genus Pedobacter. Next base: position 6,725 of record SEDG01000036.1, read on the forward strand.
GATCGTAATTAACAACAGTTTTTAAGGTCGACCAAGTTTTACCATTGTCCTTGCTACGTTTAAGCACGATGTTGATATCGCCAAAATCGCCTGCATCATTTACTCTGCCTTCAGCAAAAGCTAATAATTCGCCATTTTTTAAACTCACTATTGCAGGTATGCGGTAGCTTTTATGTCCATCGGCACCAGCTACAAAAACTGGGGTATATTTAATTTGTGCCGAGCCATGGTTAAAGGCGATGAAAAGTAAGCAAATGGTGCTGATGAGGTTTTTCATTAATGATAATTTAATCGTGTGTTTGACTGGAGCAAGATATTCAATTAATATTTACGGGTTATAGAATGGTTGTATAAATATCGCTAGAGACTTGACTTGTGAGGCTAAAAAATCGGTTCTTTTAGCGTCATAAATCGTTTTATTTTGATGTTTTGATTTATTGTTCTGGAATCCATCACCATTTTTGTGCAATCGGTTGAACATAGGCTTAAACCTATTCCAAATCAATATTTGAACCTATTATACCAATTAGTGAACCACCTAATGGCACTCTATAAAGTAAGTTTGTATAGTATCTAAGTCATTCATTTCCAATTCTTGCGCAGAATTAAAAAATGACCTGGATGCAATAACCAAATATTTATAATCGGTCTGTTGTGGAAGCCAAAACCACAATGGCCAAGAAAAACAACCAACCAAATATGAAAAAAATTTTACTTCAAACACTGTTGCTGTTGTGCTGTTGTGCCTCTGTATGGGCGCAAACTCGAACGGTAACAGGAAAGGTGGTCGACAAAGATGATCAAATCTTGGTCGGCGTAACCATCACTGTCAAGGGTACCAAAACTCAAGTGATTACAGATGCCGGTGGAAAATTCAAGATTAACATTCCTACAACAGGTAATACAACGCTTGTAGCGAGTTTCATTGGTTCTAAATCTGTTGAGCTTAGCGTAGGCGACAAAAAAGAACTTCTTTTTGAAATGAACCAAGACGACGAGAGTACGCTTGCCGAGGTTCAAGTCATCAACATCGGTTACGGAAAAGTCTCAAAAGATGCCATTACGGGAGCTGTATCTTCCGTTAGTGCTAAAGACTTAAAAGATTTTCCAGTGGCAACAGCAGCCGAAGCCTTAGCCGGAAAATTGGCGGGTGTTTCGGTAGTAACTTCAGAAGGGAAGCCAGGTGCTGAGATTACTGTTCGTGTAAGGGCGGGTAGTTCTATTACACAAGATAATTCTCCACTGTACATTGTAGATGGGGTACAACTAGAAAATGCGCTTTCAGTAGTATCTCCCCAAGAAATTGAATCGATTGATGTTTTAAAGGATGTTGCCTCTACAGCGATTTATGGTGCAAGAGGTGCAAATGGTGTGGTATTAATTACCACTAAGTCGGGCAGAAATTCGCGTACCGTTGTTTCTTTAAGTAGTTACGCGGGTGTTCGTCAGATTACTAACGTGCTCGATGTGATGAAACCTTATGACTTTGTGATGTACCAATATCAACTTTATAATGGTAGTGTTGCTGATAGGGAAATATTCGTAAAGAGATTCGGTGCTTTTTCAGATTTAGATATTTATAAAAACGTTCCTTTTACTGATTGGCAAGATAAAGTGTTCGGTCGTGAAGCTTTTTCGCATACTGAAAATATGACTATCAATGGAGGTACAAAAACCTCAAGTTATAACTTAAACGTTAATAATTACAAGGAAGACGGTATCATGCTTAACTCTGGTGCTGCTCGTACTTTTGTTTCTTTCCGTTTCGACAACTCTAGTTCTGATAAGTTGCGTTTTGGATTTAACGCAAGATATAGCCGTCAGAAAGTATACGGTGCAGGAACATCGAGTACTGGTAGTCAAAGTAATAACAGTTTAAGAAATGGTGTTCGTTATCGTCCGTATGATGAACCTGGGCAAAGTATAGATTTGGATGAGTTCGATCCAGAATATGCATCTTCAACAAATTTAACCAGCCCAGTTTTAAGCGCTTATTCAGTTACTAAAAATGATTACAACAATCAGTTGGTGACTAGCGGCTATGCTCAATTTACTCCAATTAAAGGATTAAACATTAAATCGCTTTTTGGCGTAACTAACGGAGAGCGTAGAACAGATCAGTTTAACAGTGCGGTTACAGGTATCGCAAGGCAAAATGCTAATTTACCCGTGGTAAATTTAAGTAATGCATCTACACTCACATTAATTAATACCAATACAGTTACTTATGATTTCACTTTAGGGAAATCTCATAAAATTGGTTTATTAGCTGGCCAGGAAATTAATCAAAGTAGAACGCGAAATGCTGCAAGTACTACGAAGTGGTTACCAGTAGATTTAACTGCAGAGCAAGCTTTTGCTGGTATCCAAAAAGCAACGCCACCGTCTGGAGGTGTGCAAGATGCGCCAACTACTTCAGAAGGTCAGAATAGACTTTTTTCTTTGTTTGGTCGTGCTTCATACAATTACAAAGGCAAATATTTAGCTTCATTTATTATCCGTAATGATGCATCTTCTCTTTTTGCACCAGAAAATCGCAATGCGCTGTTTCCTTCGGGGCAATTGGCTTGGCGTTTAAGTGAAGAAGATTTCATGAAAAAACTCGACTTAAAATGGTTGGGTAGTGCAAAAATAAGAGCAAGTTATGGCGCTGGTGGTAATAACCGTATCGGCGCCGATCTTTGGAAAGTATTATACCTAGGTGGAAGCAATTTAGGCTATGCGATTGATGAATCACTAACTCCAGGTTTCGCTCCAAACGCATTGGCAAATCCGAACGTGAAGTGGGAAACTACAGTTTCGAGAAATCTGGGATTAGACCTTGCGTTTTTTAATAGTAGACTTAATGCAACTTTGGATTTTTATCATAACACAACAGCCGATTTATTATTGTTAGCTAAAGTTCCACTTACTTCTGGTTGGACCGAACAGCAACAAAATATTGGTAAAACTTCAAATAAAGGTATAGAATTGCAGTTAAGTGGCGTTGTGGCGAACACAAAAAACTTTAGTTACAATATTAATTTTAACATTTATACCAACAAAAACAGAATTGTAAGTTTAGGTAATGATCAGTTTGGTAATCCAAATAGTTCTTATGCTGTTGCATCTGGCGGTATAAATGGTTTCGACTTTTTAGCTCAAGTTGGTGGGCCTATTGGTCAGTTTTATGGTTATGTAAGTGATGGTAGATATGAGGTGAGTGATTTTGATGTAACTTATAATGCTACGGCTAATACTTATTCATACGCTTTAAAAGCTGGTATTCCGAGCGCTAGGGCGATTGCGTTGGGTAACAGAGATCCACAGCCTGGCGATATGAAGTTGAAAAAATTAACCGGAAATCCTGGAGATCCAATCTCTACAGATGACAGAACCGTATTGGGTAATGCATTTCCAAAGTTTGCTGGTGGAATTAACCAACAGTTTAGCTACAAAAATTTCGATGCCAGCGTTTTCATGAACTTCTCAGTTGGAAACAAAACCTATAATGCCAATAAAACAGAATTTACGGGTCAGTATTTGTATAAAGACAATAACATGCTTGCAATAGTGGCAGACCGTTGGAAATCTTTTGACGAAAATGGCAATAGGGTAACAGACCCTGTTCAGTTAACTGCAATGAACCAAAACACAACGTTTTGGACACCAGCAGGCGGTCAGTATATTCTAACTTCTTATGCAATTGAAGATGGTTCTTTCTTACGTGTAAGCAACATCACTTTGGGTTATTCACTTCCTCAATCCTTATTGGGAAAAACGAAAGTGTTCTCTAAATTCAGGATTTACGCTACGGTGAACAACTTGTATACTTTCACAAAATATACAGGTTATGATCCAGAGGCGAATACACGCAGAGGTCCGTTAACACCAGGTGTAGATTATGCCGCTTATCCAAGAAGCCGTTATGTATTGGCAGGTCTAGATATCAGTTTTTAACCATTAGATTAATTGAAAATGAAATCAACATATAAAAAATCAATCGTATTACTAAGCATTGGGGCCTTTGTCCTAGCTGGTAGTTCGTGTAAAAAATATTTAGATATTGAAAATCCTTCAACTATCTCACAAGAAGTTGCTTTTGAAAGCGTTTCTTACGCAAACACCGCAATTATTGGTGTTTACAACACATTGCCAGGAGATAACGGTTTAACCAAAGAAGGGATGATTTGGTCCTTATCAGCCGATGACTTTAAAACCACTGGAAGTTATGGTGCAGAAGACCGCAGAGGTGTAAGTATGTACCTTACCAGTACTGCAAATGGTGAGCTTTTAGGCGCATTTAGTCAGCTTTACACAGGGATAGAAAGAGCCAATATCTGTATCAAAGGAATTAATAACTCATCTCTTTATCTTAATGGAGGTGCAAGTAAGGCAGCAATGGGCAAGTTGCTGGGTGAAGCGATGGCTTTAAGGGCATTATCGTATTTTACTTTAGTAAGGAATTGGGGTAGTGTAGTTGCCCAATGGGAACCTTCGCTAGATATAAAAGAGTTAGATGCGCCAGTTACTCCAGGAACAGCTATACTTGAAAAGCTAATTGCCGATTTAAAAATTGCACAGGATTTAGTGCCTTGGCGTAGTGAATCTGGTTATACGAGCACCAGATGGACTAAAGGGGCAATTAAGGCTTTAAGAGCTAGAATAGCACTTTTCAGAGGTGGTTACATGATGGATAAGGAAAGCCATACCATGGTGCGCAGTGCGGATTATAAAAAGTACTATCAAATTGCTTTAGATGAATGCAAAGAAATCATGGCCAAAAGAAGTGAACATAATCTTAATCCTAGTTATGAGAATGTGTTCAAGTCCTTACACACCAGTACACGTTTTGATCCAACGAATGAATTAATGTTTGAAGTTGGTGCGTTCGGTGCAGGTGCAAGAACAGATTCTAAACTTGGTTATTATAATGGATTAAGAATTAATGGGTCTTCGCGTTTTGGTGGTACTGGTGGGGGAGTTGTAGCCATTGCAACTTATTTTTATGAATTTGATCAGTTAGGTGATAGCCGAAGAGATGTTACCATTGGATCTTATGAAATTGATGCAAATTCCCAAAAAGTAATTAATGTGCTTAATAACATGTCCGATGGTAAATTTAGAAGATCTTGGACTAGTATAATTGGTACTACACAGACTTTAGCGGTAAATTGGCCAGTGCTTCGCTTTGCAGATGTATTGTTAATGTTTGCCGAAGCAGATAATGAATTGAATGCTGGTCCTTCTGCAGCAGCGCAAGCAGCACTTTTGGAGATTAGAAGCAGAGCGTTTGTTGGCTTTGAAAGTCGTATACCCCCAATGCCTACAGATTATGCTGGCTTTTTTGATGCCATCGTTAAAGAACGTTTATTAGAGTTTGGTGGAGAAGCAGTTCGTAAATATGATTTGATCAGATGGAATATCATGGGTGCTAAATTCGCCGAGGTTCGTGTTAAGCTTCGTCAATTAATGAATGGTGAAGGCGTTTATGCGAATGTTCCTAAATATGTTTATGCAAAACCTGCAGTGTATAATGTTATACAATCTCAACAAGAGTTCAATACGCTTGACACTTATGGAGGTTCTCCTTCAGTTACCTTATTTCAACCAGGTTTAGGTACATCAAGTGCTCCAACAGGCTACACCACTAAAAACTGGAGAGCATCTATAAACGAAGAGTACATCACTGGAAAATCTACAGGTTTTGCTACCTTCTTCGAATCAAATAGGGCAGAAGTATTCCCTTTCCATAATGATGTGAGACTCTACAACACTAAAATTGTTCAGAACTATGGCTATTAAACCTACAAATATGAAAACGACAAAATTTTCATTCAAAGCATTATTACCAATGGTGGTTATGTTGTTTACCATACTGGCTTGCCAGAAAGAAGACCCAAATAAAGGTTTAGATGCGCCACGCTTATTTAAACCTGGAGCCATCTCTATAAAAACAGATCAAACTTCAGCTAAACTAACTTGGGCTGCACCAGTATTGAGTAAAAATCTTAAACTTTCTTACTTAACAGAGTTCTCACAAGATACCACGTTTGCTACCACAGAATTTGCTATAAAAACAGATACTATGGGTGTGACGGTTACTGATGAAAAATTAGCTGTTCGTAAAAAGTATTATGCTCGTGTTAAGGCATTAGCTACAGCAAACCAACCTGAATCTCAATGGCAAAGAAGTAATGGTTTTACGGTAACGGGAGAACAGCTGTTTTTGCCAGTTAGAGAATTGGAAATCATGGAAACCCAAATCACCGTTCGTTGGAAACCAACTGCAGGATTAGACAAAATTACTTTAACACCTACCACAGGAGCGCCAATAGTTATTACGCTTTCGGCGGCAGATGCATTGGCTGGCGTAAAAGTAATAACTGGTCTTACAGCAGATACGAAATATAGTACAGAGATATTTATTGGTGCAAAGAGCAAAGGCTTATTAGAGATTTCTACATTGGCAGTAACAGTTTATTCGGTTATTCTTAATTCAGGTGCCGATCTAGTTGCTGCAATTAACGCAGCTCCAAACAATGCGATAATAGGACTTAATCCTGGTACCTATAGTGCTGGTTCTGCTGTATTTACCCTATTACAAAAATCAGTTACTTTAAAGTCTACTTCTGGCAATCCATTAAATACAAAGGTTAATTTTAGAGAATTTACTTTAAGAGGTACTGGTGCAGGTATAAGCCTAGATGGCATAGAATTAGATGGAACAGCTTCTGGTTCATTGTACTTTATTAATCCAACTGGTGTTGCAGCAGATGCTGAGAAAGCAGATTTTGCTAACGTCAAGATTAACAACTGTATCATTCATGGCGCTACAACCAGTTTCATGAGGGCAAACAGGGGAGCAGCAGCCAGCGATTATAAAATGGATCAAATTATAATTAAAAACTCTGTTGTATATGACATCGGTTCTACCCTTGGCTATACGTTTTTACATTTAGACAAACTGCAATTTAATTCGCTTACCGTAACCAAATCTACATTTTATAATATTGGAAGGGCATTTATAACTTGTGCGACAGTTATCGCTAGCACACCTCCAACCATTACTGTAGATTTTTGCACCTTTAACAATTTCGGGGCGAGTAATACCTATATTCTCATGGATGCAAATGCCAATCCTGTTAAGTTCTCGATGACGAACAGCATTATTGGAAACGTTCCTAGACCAGCAGGAACGGTTAACGGTGTGGTGATGAGGGCAAACGGAGCAGGTACGACTATGGTATTCAGCTATAACAATACCTTCAATTTTACGAATGGAACTGGTACGACACTAACATTGCCTACTACAAACACTTCTCAAGCAGGCAATCAAACTGTAGTTTTAGATTGGACAGCGACAACCAGCGTTTTCACACTTCCAGCAAATTCACCTTTAAGGACGGCGAGTAGTGCAAGTGCACCAATCGGCGATCCGAGATGGACTTATTAAAATGATTGCAATAGGTTCAGCATAAGTTGAGCCTATTGTTAACTTTTAAAAATTATATTTAAAGAAATAACTTAACCTATCTTTTTAAGATGGGTTTGTTAATTTTGGAGTAATCAACCTCTAATAAACGTCATACTCAGCTTAACTGGGCATCGTAATCCAATTTGTATGTTTGATCTAGTGAATTTGTATTAATTAATTATGCCTACCTGATTGAACAAGAATCGAATGAAACCAAATTATTTTCTTAAGCTAAAGTTTACTTTGATTTTGTTGCTGTTGATTTGCAAGGCATTTGCTCAACCTCCAGTTAAAATAGAACATTATTCTACAGAGGACGGCCTTTCTCATGACATCATTACCTGTATGTTTAAGGATAGTCAAGGATATATGTGGTTTGGCACTTGGAATGGAATTAATCGCTTTGATGGACATAATTTTACTGCTTTTACCTCTTCGCCTGATAAAGTCTCGCAAATAAAAAATGTTAGGATAGAACAGATTTTTGAAGACCAAGCAAATCACCTTTGGGTAAAATCTTATGATGGCGAAGTTTATAGATTTGATAAGGGAACAGAGCGTTTTACCTCTCTAACTACCATTTTAAAGCTTCAACAGAAAATCATCTTTGATAGAATTTTATTGGTGGTTGATGATAAAATTTGGGTAAGCACTATTGACAAAGGTATTTTGGTGGTAGACGATGTAAAGTCAGCTCATTCCAGTTATCAGATTTTCGCAAATGTTATTGATACGAAAACCAAACTTTCTTCAGATAAAATTAAATTCATTTTTAGGGAGAACAAACTGAGTTATTGGGTAGGCTCTTCGAATGGCTTATTGCAGCTTTTTAGCAAGGGAGGAGCTAAATACAATGCTAAAGTAAGGAACACTGGCGGCCAAGCTGGCGAAGAGTTTTCCGCCGTTGCAGCAAACCAAGGAGAGCTTTACTTTGGCACTTCAAGTGGAGATTTAGTTGTGTTGGATAAAAGATCGGGCAGCCATCATCGCATTAACGTAAGTAAAGGTCGCATCAACAAAATGTTATTGTCAAAAAAGACAGGCGATGTTCATGTTACCACTACTTTAGGCGAATTGATCAGTTTTGACCCTAGGCACGGGTCAATGAACAGTTATAGTTATGATAAAAAAGCAGGTCTATTCTCCATTTTTGAGGATACGCGAGGTGATTTGTGGATTGAGCCACAGCAGAAAGGAGTAGTTCGTTTCGATATTCAGAATAAAACCTTTAGCACGTTTTTGCAAAGGAATGATACTTTTAACAGTGCAATACCCAATAACCATTTCAGGGTTTTTGAAGATAAAAATGGAACGGTTTGGTCTATCTTAAGAGATGGTGGTTTTGGCTATTACGATCAAAGAACCAATAACTTCAACTACTTCTACAACGAACCAGGGACTGCCCAACGTCGCATTTCGAATATCACTTTTGTTTCACTTTATGATCCAGCTGGCATCATCTGGCTACATACAGATCAACGGGGACTAGAAAAGGTCATCTTTCATCCAAATGATTTTAAACAGCGATTAGTTGTTGATCCTGGTTTATTCAAATCTCAAAATGAGGTGAGAGGCTTATTAAGCGATAGCCACAATAGGCTATGGGTTGGCGCTAAGAGCGGTCTGCTTTATATTTACGAGAATGGTTTGCCAGCTAAAATTACTTTCGAAAATGGATCTAAAGATCGACTAGGTTTGGTTTACACCATTAAACAGGCAAGAAATGGTGTAATATGGATGGGAACAAAGGAAAATGGAGTGTTTAAAGCCGAACCTTTAAATGCTGCACATACCAATTATCGCCTTACCCATTACGCAAATGAACAAAACAACCCAAATTCGATTAGCAGTTATCAGGTTTACTCAATTGCGGAAGATAACCAAGGAAAAATTTGGATTGGTACGTTTGACTATGGTTTGAATATGATTGATCCCCAAAAAGGAAATCGTGTTTTTAAGCGGTTTTACGACAGGTCAAATGGTTATCCAACGCTTTTCAATAAAATAAGGCATTTAACTTTTGATGCAAGAGGGCGACTTTGGATTGGCTCAACAGATGGTTTAGTGATTGGAACGCCTGCGGGCACAACTAACATGGAGTTTAAAACCTATAGCAAACAATCTGATGATTTGCATAGCTTAGGCAATAATGATATTCAGTTTATCCTTAGAGATCATTTAAATAGAATGTGGTTGGCCACATCTGGTGGGGGTTTAAATCTTGCTATTGAAAGCGCTGGTTCACAATCAATTAAATTTAATATTTATTCTGCCAAAAACGGTTTAGGTAACAATTACATTTTAAGTTGTATAGAAGATAATCAGCATAGAATTTGGATTGCCACCAAAAGTACATTAACTAGATTTGATCCTACAAAAGGAAAGTTTGATAATTTCAACTCTTATGACGGCGTACCAACGGATGGTTTTTCTGAAGCCTCATGCCAACTGACAAGAGATGGTAAGCTTGTATTTGGAACAATAAAAGGTATACTCAGTTTTGATCCAACACAAATTAAATATCATGCCATTTATGCTAATCTAGCTTTTACGGGTTTGCAAGTTAACAATGAAGATGTAACCATTGGTGATGAAGAAAGCTTACTCCAAAAAAATATCAATTACACCAAAGAACTGAAACTAAAATACAATGAAAATACCATCAGTGTAGATTATACGGTTTTAGATTACCGCTCGGTAGACAGGCAAAGTTACATGTACAGAATGAAGGGTTTAGATACCACTTGGCATGATAACAAAAATCAGAGAAGGGCAACTTACACTAATCTTCCGCCAGGAGAGTATCTGTTAGAGGTTAAAAGCCCAGATTTAGATAACTATACCACTATTCCTGCTAAAGAATTAAAAATAACCATCTTACCACCGCCTTGGAAAACGTGGTGGGCCTACTTAATTTATTTCTTGCTTTTCTGTATTGCGATAGAAGTAACTAGGAGAATTGTGATTACGATGTTGCGTTTAAGGCAAGGAATTGCCATTGAGCAGAAAATGACGGCTTTAAAAATGGCTTTTTTTACCAATGTGTCTCACGAATTACGTACTCCACTTACCTTAATTGTTAATCCGATTGAAGAGTTGCTGCAACAGGAAAAGCTAACTGATCAGGGCAAGGAATATGCAACTATTGTAAGCAGAAATGCCACCAGAATGGTTCGTTTTGTGAATCAACTGTTAGATTTAAGAAAAGCACAAAGTGGACAATCGAAACTTAACTTGAGTAAAATTGAACTGAAAAATTTTATAAAAGAAGTAGCCGAAAACTTTCAGGAAGCAGCTAGAACCAATCA
>SEDG01000397.1 GCA_004295885.1 Pedobacter sp.
TCTCATTGGATGTGGTATGTTTTTCCGCAGCTAATTGGCTTAGGCCATAGTGAAACGGCAAAATTCTATGGCATTTGTGATTTAGCAGAAGCGACGGAGTATCTTGAACATCCAGTTTTAGGCGCTAGGTTGATAGGCATCAGTAAGGTATTGATCACGCTCGATCAAAACGATCCCTTAGCGATATTTGGCCATCCCGATCACCTTAAATTACAATCATCAATGACCTTGTTTTCGCAAGTGCCTTCGGCTGATCCAGTATTTAAGGAAGTTATCGATCAATATTTTAATGGAGAATGGGATCAACAAACTTTAAAATTGTTAAATACATCTGAAATTTGATAAAACTATTTCACCTCCACATTGTTGCCTTATAAAATTGACAATTATGGGATTTATTAAATCGGCACTGTTTGGTGCAGCAGTTTATGCAGCAGTGCAATACATTACCAAAAAAGATGTGTTAACAGGTAGATCTATCTTAGATGATATTTTGGAGCGAGCCCCAGAATACATAGAAAAGGCAAAAATATATGCCAAAGAGGTAGAAATTAAAATGGAGGCACCAGCACCTGAGGAACCCATTATACCGGCATCTTACTAGTCTTGTAGACTAGGCGCAATGATATTTTGAATGATTTGACGCAGCCAAGTATTGGTATTACGGTTGTCGGTTATGGTTTGCTCTAGCAAGGTAGCTTCGGTTTCTAGGTCGAGGCTTTTGGCCAAGGGATACAAAAATTCGTAATATGCCAGTTTTAGGTTTTGCCATTTTAAGGCATGGCTTATGATTGCTAGATCCTGCTCTGCAGATTTTTTGGCGCTGAGTTTTAGCTTGGCTAAGTCAGTAGTTGTGCTTGCATTTATCTTTCCAAGCTTTAGCGAAGTATGTATCAGTTTTAGCCTCGTTAAGTGTTGCGGTTGATCTGATATCTCTGGTGTTAAGGCTTTGGCTAGTTCGGCTGTAAACGTGGCCTGCTTTAATTTGCCATAAAGTTTTACAGCTTGTTTTTCGATGTTTGTTAATTCGCCTAATGCGATTGCAAATTGTGTTTTTAAGATACCTTGTCCATTTGGTACTGTTTTAGGCATACGCATTTACATTTTTAATCAGGTAGTCAATATCAAAAGGTTTGTTGATAAACGCCTCTGCTGGGCATAGGTGTTTCACTAGAGAAAAGTCGCGGTGTGCCGACATCATGATGATAGGAATGTGTTGGGTGGCTGTATTTTGTTTCACTTCTGTACAAACCTGAATGCCATCGCCATCTGGCAGCATCACATCCATGAGAATAAGGTCTGGTTGCTCTAACCTTAGGTGTTGTTTAAAGCTATTCACAGTGCCGTAAGTTTTAACTTCATAGGCTTCACCTTCTAATAAAATGATTAAAAGTTCGCGTAAGGATTCATCGTCTTCAAGTACAAATACAGATTTTTTCATAACTACTCCAGTTCCTATATATACCTAACTTTTTAGGAGGTCATTTGTTTGTTTTATTCCTAATTGGATTGTTTTTGTGTTAAGCGGGGGATGCCCGCCTGTAATTTTTAGCTATTGATAAGGAGGTTTCAATCCATCATTCCCGTCGGATTGGTCAACTTTGATTGCCTTGTGTTCGTTGTGATGGGTATTTATACCTGTTTGTTCATCGGCAGCGTGTAAGTTATTTTCGTAAGAATTTTCTACCAATTGATGGATCGTATTTTTTTCTTCTTCACGATCGGATGGGGTTGCCAATACATCGCTGAGCTGAGTGCTTAAGCCTTGATTGTCTCTTCTGCCTTGATAGAATTTTTGCTCATCAAAATGGTGATGCGCATAAAACTGGTTCTGGTCAAACTCGCTGATGCTTTCTTCTATTCTTAAGGCAGCTGGACTACCAATTACCGATCGGATGTAAACTTCAGTATCGGGTCCAATTTTATCTGTTTCATAGGCAGGTAAAGCATTAAACTGTTCTAGGTGTACGTTCGGTAAAATTACCTCATCAGCAGTTTCCTGTAAGTTGGCAATGCCGATGGGAATCATCACTTTTTTATCGTCCAAGTGCATGCCGTTATCTGTTAGGTCTAAAATTAAATAACGTACGGCATCGGTTTTTGGGTCGAACAATAAGTCTTCAACTTTGCCCAAGTAGGCATTCGCTTCGTTTTTTACTACCCATCCAATAATGTTGGGTTCGCCATCTACAATTTGATAATCGCTTCCCTTAAGCTCTTGCAGGTATCTGTAGTGAGGTTGTTCTTGTTCCATATTTCGTAGGTTGATGTAGCGTAAAATGATCTTGTTTTATGATTCGTATTGTGCGTTCTCCAAACTCCCAATTCCCAACTCCGAGCTCCTAGGTATTATAATTCATGTAGAAGAGTATCGCCAAGGCAAGCAAAACAATAATTAGGATGAGCCAAACCCACCAAGGGCGCTCTGGTTTTTTCTCTACTTCTAAGTGTGCCATGTGTTGTATCGAGCTAAAAGTTGCCAATTGAATTCACAACAAGGTTTTTGATGAAAATGTTTTAGTTAAAAACTATCAGGAATTATTTTCTCGAATTTGTGCCCCAACCTAAACAAACGCTGCAAAAATCTTGTTATAAACGCAAAATTTAGTAGATGCTTAACCAACAATTAATCAATTTTAACAAGGGTCGTTTACCAGAAATGATCCAACTGAAGTATGAAGTAATGACCGAAAATGCTTTTCGGTTTTTTAGGGGCACTTGCCACCTGTTTTATGAAAGATTAGCCGCCATCAAAAAATTTCCTTTATCACCTTTGGTGTGGATTTGCGGCGATTTACACTTAGAAAACTTTGGCAGTTTTAAAGGCAGCAACAAGTTGGTTTATTTCGATTTAAACGATTTTGATGAAGGGATATTGGCACCTGCTTTATGGGAAGTGATCCGTTTGGTAGCTCCTTGATGCCTTATGTCAATCAACCGCAGCCAAATTGGAAGGACGAAGCTGATCGCATTTTAGCCATTCAAGAACGCATGCAAAACGTTACGGCTTCTTTACTGGGTAGAACCAATTTTAAGGACGATTGTTATGTTTTACAAGAGCTACAGCCCATGGAGGATACCTTCGACTTTAAAATGGCAAGTGGTAACTATAGAAATATGCTGCAAGCTATTGATGATATGGCAATACTTACCGCTTCCGCTCAACTGCGCAGTGGTGGTATGGATGGTTCTGCTACCATTGATGAAGCACAAAACAAAGATGGTAAGGCCATCCAATTAAAACTAAACGAATTAATTGCTGCCAGTAGGCATGCAAGTAATAGGATGGTAGATATTGAAGATTTAACAGAAGAAGAATTGGATGTACTGCATCAATATTATGAAAGACTAGCCGACAAAGCAGAAGAGGAAGACGATATCCATTGTTCGCACTCTATAGATGCCGCAGAAAGGCAAAGCCATATTAAAAGTGCAATAGAAAAAAGAAGCTCGAAGAGAACCGTGAAGACAAAAAACTAATGGATACAAAAACCATCATCGGCATTGCAGCAGGGGTTTTAACAGCAGTTTCTACTTTGCCGCAAATTGTAAAAGTAATTAAAGACAAAAAAGCACAAGACATATCGCCAATTATGTTTTTTGTGCTGCTGGGCGGCAACAGCCTATGGGTTTGGTATGGCTTGCTCTTAGAAGAATGGCCCATCATCATTACCAATGCATTTTCTGTGTGTTGCGATTTGCTGATGATTATATTGAATTATAAGTACGAGAAGAAGTAAATAGCAATTTATTTAAGTATGAGAAACCAAAAGGATGTTCAACGTGAGTGTACTTGTCCCGACTTCTTTCGGAGTCGAAGAATCTCATAAAAGGATTGGATTTATGAGATTCTTCGTTCCTCAGAATGACAAAACAATTTAAGATTTTGAAGATGCTAAGCTCTTCAATTTACTACTCCAATTCAAACTCCTGATGATACTCTGGAATAGCAATATGTTTAAAGCCTTTTTCCCTTAATCGATCTGCAAATTTTTGCTGTGTTGGGTATTCGCCATGCACTAAAAATATTCGTTTATTCAACTTCGGATCTTGGCAAGCTAAAAAATGTAACAAGTCTTCATAATCACCATGTGCGCTCATGGATTTAATGACTTTCACCTCAGCTTGCACATCGAAAAAGTCGCGGAAAATTTTGACTGATCTTTCTCCAGCTACCAATTGGCCACCTAGGGAATGGGGGTCGCAATAGCCCACGATTAAAATGGTATTTTTCTGATTACCAATAGTATTGCGAATGTGATGTCTGATTCTTCCACCTTCGGCCATGCCGGAAGAAGCGATGATCACACAAGGTCTAATGTCATCGTTTAAATTTCTCGATTCTGCTGGGCTTTCGATATAACGCAATCCTTTAAAGCTGAAAACATCATCATCTACTTTTAAGATCTGTTTAACGCCATTGTTAAAAACATC
>SEDG01000037.1 GCA_004295885.1 Pedobacter sp.
TAAATTACGCCATTTTACCAATCGGGGGAAATTATACAATGGATCCTGATGATGCCGTTATCGCTTCAAACTATATCGATTGCGACAAAATAATTGGTGTGCATTATGATACTTTTCCAGTGATTGAAATAGATAGCAAAGTAGCAATAGAAAGTTTTAAACGAGCACAGAAGACCCTATTATTACCAGCCATTGGCGAAACCATAACCTTATAAAAAAAGCCTTTCAGAAATTTTCTGAAAGGCTTTTAATAACAAAAGTTATGACTTAGTTTTTCTTTGCTGCTTCTTTATTTACTTTATAGCGCATATCTGCGGTACCATCTTTTTTAGTAGGCCCAGTAACTTTTACTGCTGTTTTATAACGTTTGTCTGGCGTACCATCTGCTTTTAGCTTTACGCCAGCAGCGTTTGTAGTCACCGCTACTTTTTTAACTTCTTTTTTAGCTACAGCAGGTGTTGTCTTTACGGTAGCAACTTTCGTTTCAACCTTTTTTACTTGAGTTTTAGCTACAACTGGTGTTTTTGTGGTTACTTTTACCTGAGCAGGCGTTGTTTTTACTGTTGTAGAAACAGCTGTTTGTGCAAAAGTTGTACTAATTCCTAATACGGCAATTGCTAAAATGCTTAATAATTTTTTCATAGTTATTTATTTTCTTTAATAGATGTAAACTTCACTTTTCTATGTGAAGATTAAATGAAGTTAATTAAACTTACAGTAAACTCCAGCCTTTATAGTTCGATTTAAACTACAGCGAAATAATGTTGCTTAATGGTTAGAAAAATACCGTTTAGAGAAACACAACGCTTTAATCAATTTTTACCACGACGGTTTTATCCGGTATCTTATTCCCTGCACTATCAAAATAAAAAAAATCAATAACCTTACCATCCTCTCCATAACTTTCTCTCAGTGCTAATTTAGCATTGCTGTAGTAATATTCCCATAGCCCAATTTTTTTATCGTTACTATACTTGCCTTCGATCTTTAACTTTCCGTTATCCCAGAACGACGTAAAAGGACCGGCTAGTTTACCATACCAATAGTTTAACCTTTCAAACAGCTGTCCGTTAGGGTAAAAACGTTGCCAAATACCATTTTTATGTCCTTTATCATACTGGCCTTCTTCTTTCACTTTACCGTTTTCATAAAAGGCGTATGGCCCTTTTCTAACTTCAAGTTTCTTATCTTCGAAGTTTATTTTTTCTCTCAAATTATCTTTTTTATCATACAAACCCACTTCCCAAAAATCTCCTTTTTGCTGAACTTTACTACTCCACTTAGAGCGCATAGGATCTTTGTTGTATCCTGGATTTGCGTATACAATTGTAGTGTCTTGTCTAAACTGGGCATACCCAAATTCGGTAGTGAATCCTAAAAAAATGATTAGAATAATTTTTTTCATAACTACTTAACAAAAGTTAAAACAAGTAAATTTTCACTATCAATAGCTTCGCCAAAAAGCGTTGCAGGAATCCATTTTGGAGAACTAATTATGGCGACTCTCGCTTCTTTTAAAAAGTTACCGTTATGAGAAATTATTTTGATGTTACCAACCCTACCATTTCTATCAACAACAAAGCTAAATTCCACACGCCCATTTAAATTTAACATATTAGGGCTAATTGTTGCTATTTTTTTAGTTGCATATTCGTAGAATCCTCTTGGATTTGAATTAAAAACAGCTGGGGTTCTTATTTTTTCTTTAGTACTGGGATTGCCTAATTGGTCAAAATAGAGCTCGCTGAAAACACCAGCATTTTCTCCTTTAAAAACTTCAAGGGATGCTATTTTTCCGTTATTATGATATAATTTCCATTCACCTTTTTTTGCTCCCCAATCATAACTACCTTCCTCTCTTAACTTCCCTTCATTAGTATACTCTTTTGATTCTCCGTGTAATCTGCCAGCAAAATAATTTACATACTTCAACACGTTTCCAAGCGTATCATAAGTTATCCAATTTCCTTTTTTTCTGCCCTTCGAGTACATCCCCTTTAAAATTGGCTTCCCTTTGTAATATTCTACTGATAACCCATTCGCAAACAACAATGATGCATCACTATAAGTTTCCATTTTTACAAGCTCTTTTTTCTGGTTGTAGGTGTTAATAATCCAAGTGGAATCTTTTTGAAAGGAACGATAAATAAAAGCTGCATTCTTTTCTCTATTTATCACATTTAAATCTTCATCTACATAAACAATTGTGGTATCTTGTCTTGCTTGCGCAAAAGCAAATGAGGAGATAAATAATGATGCAATAAGCAGGATGTAGCTTTTCATTTTATGATAAATTAATGTGCCGCTAACCAATTACTCCCTTCACCAATTTCAATTTCTATTGGCACTTCAGTTTTTATAGCAGTTTTCATTCTATGCGTAATAATGGCTTTCATTTGGTCGACTTCCGTTTTCAAAACGTCGAAAACAAGCTCATCATGCACCTGCATTGTCATTTTTGATTCCAGCTTTTGCTCCTGCATATCTTTATGAATATTAATCATCGCAATCTTGATTAGATCTGCCGCTGAACCTTGTATTGGCGCATTTATCGCATTTCGCTCTGCATAACCTCTAACGGTCATATTCGCAGAATTTATATCTCTAAGATACCTTCTCCTACCCATTATAGTTTCCACAAAACCGTTTTCACGAGCGAAGTTCATAGTATCGCTCATGTATCTTTTTATACCTGGATATTGGGTAAAATATTGTTCAATAATCTCTGCCGCTTCTTTTCGAGGGATGTTTAAGTTTTGCGATAACCCAAATGCCGACTGACCGTAAATAATTCCGAAGTTAACCGCCTTTGCATTTCTACGCTGATTTGAATCAACTTCCTCAATTGTAATTCCGTAAACTTTCGCAGCTGTAGCCGTATGGATATCGATGCCTTTTGTAAAAGCATCTAACATATTTTCTTCCTTGCTAATTTCTGCAATGATGCGCAATTCTATTTGCGAATAATCGGCAGATAGCAAAATATGATTTTCGTCTCTTGGAATAAATGCCTTACGAACTTCTCTACCTCTTTCTGTTCTAATGGGTATATTCTGCAAATTTGGGTTGTTTGAACTTAGCCTTCCGGTCGCGGCAACTGCCTGATTAAAGCTGGTATGAACTCTTCCCGTTTTCGGGTTTACCAATAATGGCAACGCATCAACATAGGTTGATTTTAGTTTTTGCAACTGGCGGAAATCTAAAATATCTTGTACGATATCACTTTTTGAAGCCAATAAAGTCAACACATCTTCTCCAGTTTGATATTGACCTGTTTTAGTTTTTTTAGCTTTTGGGTCTAATTTTAAATGGTCGAATAAAACCTCTCCAAGTTGTTTTGGAGATGCTAAATTAAACTTCAGCCCTGCTTTTTCATAAACACTTTGCTCTGCCTTGGTGATTTCTTTTTGCAGTTCAATGGAATAAGCATTTAAAGTTTCGATGTCTATTTTAACCCCTTCCTTTTCTATATCTGCTAAGACATAAATTAGTGGATTTTCTATTTCCTCGGCCAATTTAATGGCATTTTTTTCTTTTAGCAACGGCTCGAAAATATTTGCCAATTGTAAAGTTACATCTGCATCTTCTGCAGCATAATCAACTACATTTTCTACAGGCACATCACGCATCGTTCCCTGACCTTTTCCTTTGGCACCAATTAAAGTGGTAATAGAAATTGGGGTATACCCTAAATAATTTTCAGATAAAACATCCATATTATGACGAGTATCTGGGTCGATTAAATAGTGCGCCAACATGGTATCAAAAAGTTTTCCTTTCACATGAACATCATACCATTTAAATACCAACATATCATATTTAATATTTTGGCCAATCTTGGCGATGTTTTCATTTTCGAGAATAACTCTAAACTCATCAACAATGCTTTGCGCTCCTGCTCTGTCCTCTGGAACTGGAATATACTTAATAGAGAATGATAGTCCAACCAAGTCGGCTAAATTCGCATCAGTTCCCGTTGTTTCAGTATCAAAAGAAACACTTGGCTGTTTCAGCAACAAGTCAATCAGTTCTTTTCTTTTTTCTGGTGTATCAATTAAAAAATATTCATGAGGGGTATTGTCGATGTTTTTTGCATCAATTGGCGTATCGAACAACGAAGGTTGCTCTGAGAAATCTTTTCTTTTTACTTCAACGCTGTTACCAAATAAATCTTGCTGTTGTGTACCGCTTTTTGCATCATTTACACTAAAATCTTCTCCAAATACTCTTTTACCGATGGTACGGAATTCCAATTCTGCAAATAGTGGTTCTAATAGTTCTCTGCTGGGTTCCTCTAAAATCAGCTTGCTTTCATCAAACTCAACAGGAACATTTAAAATAATGGTGGCTAGTTTTTTAGAGATTAATCCTTGCTCCGCAAAATTTTCCACATTTTCACGTTGTTTTCCTTTTAATTCGTGGCTATTGGCGATGATGTTTTCCATACTGCCATATTGTTTGATTAACAATTTAGCCGTCTTTTCTCCGATACCTGGAATTCCTGGAATATTATCTACCGCATCGCCCCAAAGCCCTAAAATATCTATTACCTGTAACACATTCTCAATTTCCCATTTGGCAAGCACCTCCTTTACGCCCAATATTTCCATTTCATTGCCCATACGAGCAGGCTTGTAAATGAAAATATTTTCAGAAACCAGTTGTGCAAAATCTTTATCAGGAGTCATACAATAAACCTGAAACCCTTGACGCTCGCCTTCTTTTGCTAAAGTGCCAATGATATCATCGGCCTCAAAACCGTCTTTAGTTATCACAGGAATTTTAAAGCCTTCTATCAACTTGAAAATATATGGCAAGGCTTTCGTTAAATCTTCTGGCATTGCCTCACGATGAGCCTTATAAGCTACGAAATCTGTATGCCTTTCTGTCGGTGCTTCTGTATCAAAAACAACAGCGATATGGCTGGGCTTTTCTTTTTTTAACACTTCCATTAAGGTGTTTGCAAAACCCATTACCGCAGATGTATTAACGCCTGTAGAGGTAAAACGAGGATTTTTACTCAATGCAAAATGCGCTCTGTAAATTAGCGCCATCCCATCTAAAAGAAAAAGTTTTTTGTTGCTCATGTGATTATAAAATCGTGAACTTGTAAAGTTATTATTTATTTTTAATTCAGCTTATCTTTAATCTTTGTTCCTTATTCTTTATTCGGCTATGTACAACAAGACCAAATAATTCCGTTATTTGTTATGATGAAAGCATTTAAAATTCTGTTTATATTTTCTCTTTTAAGCGCTAAGCTTTTTGCACAAGATGCTGTGTTAATTAGTGAAGGGAATTTTGTTCGGGGTGTAATTAAGGGCACCAATTTTATTTCGGTCGCTATTCAAGAAGATGACCAAACAATTAAGGAATTTCAGGCAAAGGATATTCAATCTTTTATTTGGAACGGTGAAACTTATGCGAGCAAGCCTATTGTGGTAAAGAAAAAAATGGAATATCGATTTTTTAAATTGATAGAATCAGGTACTGTTAACCTCTATTCTTATGGTGATAAAGCAGAGACCCCACAAGTTGCACAACCAAGAGTTAAAGTTAGACCACAAGTTGGGATTGGTATGGGAACGGGTGGCTTTGGCGGCGGACTAGGTGGCGGAGTGAGTATTGACCTTGGTGGTAGAAGAAGGAATGATGAGCAGGTTAATAATGGTCAGAAAGCCAAAATTAGCTACTTTATAGAAAAAGCTGGAACTGGCCCGCTGCAAGAAGTTGCCATCGAAAATACAAATGCCGTGAAAATTATTTTATTGGCAAAGCTAAATAATGATGAAGATTTAGCTGAAAGTATAAAAGCTACAGAAAGCTTCGATGCAAAAAACTTAGCTGCTTACGTAAAGGCTTATAACTACTCGGGTAAGAAATAAACTCTTGAGTTGGGAGCTTGGAGCTTGGAGTTCCCCAATAATTGAACAATACAGTGCCAAAGGCATCGCTTTGGGACAATCGAACAATTATCTCGCAATACAACCAATGATGTGGTCGTTAACCATTCCTGTAGCTTGCATAAATGCATAGCAGATGGTAGTGCCGAAAAACTTAAATCCACGCTTTTTCATATCCTTTGCGATGGCGTCTGAAATTTCGGTTCTCGCAGGAATCTCTCCTATTTTAAAATCATTTACAATTTGTTTTTTATCAGGCAGATAAGCCCAAATAAAATCAGCAAAAGAATCAAACTCTTTCTGGATTTCTATAAACAGCTTAGCGTTATTGATGGCAGAATTAATCTTTAATCGATTACGAATAATAGTTGCGTCTTGCATTAATCGTTCTACATCTTTCTCTGTAAATGCAGCAACTTTATGGACATCAAAATCTGCAAAAGCTTTTCGGTAACCTTCTCTTCTTCGTAAAATGGTAATCCAGCTTAACCCTGCTTGTGCACCTTCCAACACTAAAAACTCAAATAAGACTTTATCATCGCGAACGGGCTTTCCCCATTCTGCATCGTGATATTTAATGTATAAGGGGTCGTTTCCGCACCAGTGACAACGTTTGATCGAGTCCTGAGTCTTGAGTCCTAAGTCTTGAGTCATATTATGTTAAGAGAATTTAGCTGGATTATTCATCATAAAAGTTAATAATTTACTGACTTCTTCACATTGGTCATCCAATGATTGGTACTTTTCATTAGAAATATATTTACACCCCAATGCTACATCTAACCAAACCTGAGTTTCAGTATTTTCCATCGCTGCATCTGATAATTTACTAACGAAATGGTTTGGATATTTGCGCTTTTTATATGATTCTCCAATGCTGCTGCATACAGAACGCGATGAACGTCGTATTTGACTTGTTAGACTATAAATCTCTTCCTTAAGAAGGCCTTTAGAAATCTCGAAAATTTCCATTAGTAAAGAAAAGCCTTTCTTATAAGCATAAGTTTTCTGAATTTACCCATAAACTAATATAGGCTTTTTTACCAAAGACTCGAGACTATCGACTTAAGACTCTTGACTCTCTTTCAGTTCATCCCAAAACTCAACCGCTCTTCTATAATGAGGAATAACGATAGAACCACCCACTAAATTGGCAATCATAAATACTTCATTTATTTCGGCGTTATTTACACCTTCATTGTGGCATTTTTCAAGATGATATTTTATGCAATCATCACAACGCAAAACCATGGAAGCTACCAAACCTAGCATCTCTTTGGTTTTTACGTCTAACGCTCCATCTGCATAAGTTGTAGTATCTAAGGCAAAAAACCTTTTGATATTGGTATTGGATGTTTCCATTATTCTATCGTTCATTTTTGTACGATAGCTATTAAATTCTTCTACTAATTTTCCCATAATAATATATTGAAATGTTTAAAGGTTGTAAAGTTGGAATGTTTATAAGTCATCCAACGGATTCCAGAAAACTCTTTTAAAATCTTTTATTTTATCGTTCTCAACCCTTATTCCTTCTT
Organism: Pedobacter sp.; assembly: GCA_004295885.1. Classification (GTDB taxonomy): domain Bacteria; phylum Bacteroidota; class Bacteroidia; order Sphingobacteriales; family Sphingobacteriaceae; genus Pedobacter. The sequence continues at coordinate 7,442 of SEDG01000037.1, forward strand.
GTTCCAACAATTGTTGCATTAATTCTGGTGGGGAGAAATGAAATTTCCCGGTAAGTAGTCCGCTACTATTAACTATTCTATGCGCAGGCACCCTGGGATGAGCAATCCCAGCATTGCTCATGGCATATCCAACCATCCGAGCAGATCCTCCAGCTCCCAAAGCTTTTGCAATAGCACCATATGACGTTACTCTTCCTTTTGGAACTAATCTTGCGATTTCAAAAACCTGTTCGTAAAACGAATCTTCCATTAGCTAAATGAAAATTGGATATAATTAATGTTTTTGTCATGTTTTAAATAAATTCTTTCATAATGAGTTTTGATGGATAAAACTTCATCAGCAAATTCAGATTGATATAAATGATTAGTGTTTTTATGGGTAATTAGGTTTAACTCTTCTACTTTTTCTACTGTGTAATTGTACAACCCATCATTGTCGGTTTTTAAATTCATCCTTCCTCCTGGCTTTAGCAAAATTCTATACTTTTCTAAAAACCCAGGAAAAGTTAAGCGTTTCTTTTCTCTGCTTTCCTGCGGTTGGGGGTCGGCAAAAGTAATCCAGATTTCATCAATTTCTCCTGGTGCAAAATACTCTAAAATGTCTTCGATTTGAATTCTTAAAAAAGCTAGATTTTGTATACCTTCATCAACACCTGTTCTAGCACCTCTCCAAATCCGATTTCCTTTTAAATCGACACCCACAAAGTTTCTCTCGGGGAAAAGCTTAGCCAAGTTAACAGCATATTCGCCCTTACCACAAGCCAACTCCAAAACTACTGGGTTATTATTTTTAAAATGTTCTGAAGCCCATTTCCCCTTCATCACCTTACCTAAATGCAATTGATATACGTTTGGAAATGTATCTATCTCTGCAAACTTTCTTAATTTATCTTTACCCACTTTAAAATTTTTAAAGCACAAAAGTAAGATTTAATTGCCACCTAATAATGATAAGCTGTTCTGAAAATTTCCGAGTAATTTTGTTTTCTCGAAAATATTCGACGATCGAGAGACTGCGTAAACAATCCCGCCGTCAGACACTTGATAACCGACCGAAACCACATACACTAACTTTTCTAAAATAACGCCTGTTTTATTGTCAATTAAATACGTGCCATTACTATTGCTGTTGATTAGTTTACCGAGACTTGAACTAGTAAACTTCAAAACAATATTGGTTTCATTTATGCTTTCAATCCAAAACTTCGTAGTGATTTTTTCATTAATTGTGGTCGAGACATCAGTCCAATTATGCCCCTTCAATAAGTTTTTGGTGTATCTTATATCTGCTAGGAGACCAAATAATTTTCCCTTTTCAAAAACTTCGGGCTGTATGCCAGCAAAAGCAAGCAACGTATCCGTTGCCAGCTCAAGTTTTTCGACATCAAAAGACTCTATAATTCCGTATTGGTTAATTTTTACATCAACAGGTTTATCAATGATATAACCAAGCGCATTTTTAATATTCGAGCCATCTACACCGTCAGATGAGTTGTAACGCAGTGTTTTACCCATTCCATCAATTAGGTTATCAACACTTTTTACTCTTATATTGAAAGTATAACCCTTATCACCAGCAGCAATTACCTTAGATATTTTAGAAACAGTAGAAGTGGATTTTATTCGAAGAACTTGCTTACCCCTTTGTAATATTGAGCTAGAGTTAACAGTAACATCTGTTTGATATTCGGAGTTATTTTTAAAGCCAAATGTTCGGTGTCCATCTTGTGCAAATGAAACAAAATGGAGTAACATAAGTGCAAAAAAGAAATAGATCTTCAAGTTTTTACCATTTTTATTATATGACATTTCTTACGCGTTTAAGATTTTAAATCTATTTTTTTGGAATCTAATATAAAGCAAGTCGCACTTGCGGGTTGGGTGGAATAGAAGCTAATGGCGGTAATCTTATTACCTTAGGATAATTAGATTCGGTGACATTCGCCTTCATAGATTGAAGCATGTTAGCTGCCGGAGCTGCTGGCATTGGTGGAGCAGAAGGCATTTGGGGTAAATAGGTTGCTGTTAAACTTGGAGTTATTCCAGCAGGCAATGTGAAAGGTGGCATTGTAGGAATCGAAATATTAAACCCAAAATTGGGATCTAATGGTGGCGCCACAACTGGTAACGGAACTTTAAAATCAGAGTTGTTATTTCTTCCATTTTGAGCCTTAGCTTTATCAACACTCAGTACAATAAACGTTAGTAAGAAAATAAAAATTAATTTTTTCATGGTTTTATTTGTTTTTTGATAGTATGAATGGATAACCAAGGGTTCCTATTACTGATACTCGATCGCCAGAATTTTTAGTGAGGTTGTAAACTCCTAGGCCAATTATTAGAGGAGAATTTTTTAACGGCTGAACACCTGTTGAAAATCCAAGGTTTAAACCAGACCATTCTGCGTTGATATTTAGATTCTTCAAAATTTCATAAGAAACGTTGGCAAAAACCCCGGTACCGTATTTTCCTTTGCCCCTAGCTATATCCCATGGGCTCTTATACAAAAAGCGACCGTTACCAATACCAATTGTATAAACTAAGCCCGAATAGCCCGCCTCAACCGATTTAACAGATTGAACTGCATGACTAAACGATACATAATACGTTCCGTCGGGGGCATCTGATACTTTTGGATTTGCAAAAAGCTGAACACCACCAATGGCAATACTGCTAGCTCTAAATATCTTCCTACTTAATATGATATTTCCAGAAAAATCTCTTAATTCAGTTACCCGCGTAATGTTAACACTAGCCGAAATGCTAAAATATTTTTCAGGGTTTCCAAAAGCTATACCAAAAGCTCCAATTAAGTCGCCTTTAGTTTTTACATATTCGGCAGGAAAAACCCCTCCTAAAAGCGCAAATAAGTATGTGGAATTGCCCACCCATCCTGTAGGAGTCATTATGCTGTGAGTACTATTGTTAGGCAATAAAGTTACGTCAGCAATAGAAAATATTGCTTTCTCTGCAATCAATGAATCTACCTTTAATTTCAAGCTATGCTCAAAAGCATCTTGGGCCTTTGAAACTTTACAAAGGAGAATAAAAATCAAAACAGTCATTATCACAATGCTGAATGTATTGCTCTTGTTCATAAATATGCGGATAATTCCTTATCCAAAGTTTGAGGCGTTAACTAATTGATATATAAAGATATAACTTTTTATCAATTAGCAAACATTTGAGGAAATTTAATCTACATAGAGAGTGCTAATGTCGATGAAATACAGAAAATCATAGTCGAATTGGAATTATTAGATTTTTGCAGCTTTAATCTCAACTTTTATTCGGCTTGCAAAAGGAAAATTATTATAGTTTAAATTTATACATTTGTTTATTAACTATAATATTTAACTATATGACCTTAGTTCAACTTGAATACATCGTTGCCGTAGACACTTACAGAAGTTTCGTGAGCGCAGCCGATAAATGCTTTGTAACGCAGCCAACCTTGAGTATGCAGGTACAAAAGTTAGAAGAATTATTAAACGTTAAAATATTCGATAGAAGTAAACAACCTATTATTCCAACAGAAATTGGTGCTCAAATTATAGCCCAAGCTCGTATCGTTTTGCAAGAGAACAAGAAAATTAAGGAGATCATTTCTAGTCAGCAACAAGATGTAATTGGCGAATTAAAGATTGGGATTATTCCAACCATTGCTCCCTATTTATTACCGAAAGTTATTTCGGCTATGTTAGAAAAGTATCCTGACTTAAAGTTACTAATTTGGGAATATACAACTGAAGACATTATTCATCACTTAAAAACTGGCGTAATTGATTGTGGAATTTTAGCTACCCCATTATTGGACGCAAACATTGCAGAAACTCCAATGTATTACGAAAACTTTGTGAGCTACATCAGCAAAAATAGCAAGCTTTACAAAAAGAAAGCAATAGATGCCGATGATTTAGAAGATGAGAACATTTGGCTTTTAAACGAAGGTCATTGTATGAGGTCTCAGGTTCTGAATATTTGTCGTTCTACCAAAAATAACCGCCTACAATCATTAACCTACAACACAGGAAGCGTAGAAACGCTAATAAGAATGGTTGACGTAAACGATGGCGCAACCTTATTGCCCGAATTAGCGTTGGCTGATTTGAGCGCTAAACAATTAAGTAAAGTTCGTTATTTTAAAATACCTGAACCTGTAAGAGAAATCAGTTTAGTAACCCATAAAAACTTCATCAAGAAAAGAATGTTAAATGCGTTAAAGGAAGAGATTTTGGCTATAATTCCTAAAACAATGAAGAACAGAAAGAAGAAAGACGTAATTGGAATCTAGTTATTTCCAACAGATTTTAACCCTTCAATGCCAACCACTTTTTCTTCCTCTTCGCCCTTTTTAAGTTTCTTCTTTTTCTTATTTGGATCTATGCCACTTAATCGCTCTTCAGTAAGTTTATTGTACTCTACTACCTGATCTGGTTTTAGAAGGCTTTTAATATTGTTATTAGTTTCATTGTTCAACTTGAAAAAATTAGTCTCGTCTTCAGGTCTGAAGGTACCTGCTTGTTGCTTTTTGTAAAGCGCTAATTGCTCTTTAGAGAGATTAAAAACATAATTATATATTACGCCTCTTTGAGTGGGAGTTAATTTTAATCTCTTATCCATCTCGTCTATATTTTTCTTTGCCAACTCATCCACTGTCGGGATTTTTTGAGCCCAGCTAGAAAAAAATGCACCCAGCACCAACATCGTAATTAAAATCAATTTTTTCATACCACAAATTTAAAGAAATAATTCCAAAAAAATAAGGCTTGTGAATTTGTGTTCACAAGCCTTAAAATATTAGTTTATTGTGTATTACAATGCTTTTTTGTAACGCTCTGCTACCGCATCCCAATTAACAACATTCCAAATTGCTGCCAAGTAAGCAGGACGTTGGTTTTGATATTTTAAGTAATAAGCGTGTTCCCAAACATCAACACCAAAAATTGGAGTACCTTTTACTTCGGCAACATCCATTAAAGGATTATCTTGGTTTGGAGTTGAAGAGATAACTAGTTTTTTATCTGCACTTACAGAAAGCCAAGCCCAACCAGAACCAAAACGAGTTGCACCAGCATCTTGAATTTTAGTTTTAAAATCTGCAAAAGAACCAAAAGCCTCATTAATAGCTTTAGCTAAATCGCCAGTTGGCTCGCCACCTTTATTTGGACCTAAAACTGTCCAAAATAACGAGTGATTGAAGTGACCACCGCCATTATTACGAACAGCAGCAGGATATTTTGAAATATTTTTAACGATATCTTCGATGCTTGAACTTGCTTCTGGTTTACCTTCTAAAGCTTTATTTAAGTTGGTAACATAAGCTTGGTGGTGTTTACCATGGTGAATTTCCATAGTCAACTTATCGATATGTGGTTCTAATGCGTCTGTTGCGTATGCCAACGCAGGTAATTCAAAAGCCATAATGTTTATTATTTAAGTTTTTAAAATGTTAATGTACAAATATAATCTTCAAAGGTTAAGTTTTACACCTTTATTTGTCAAATTTCTTTGCGTTTATTTTCGAAAAATGTAGTCATCAACCTACCGCATTCTTCTGCTAAAACGCCACCTTTTAAAACTGTTTTCGGGTGCAAAAGGTTTTGATTAATTCTGGTAAATCCTCGCTTCTCTTCATTTGCGCCATAAACAATTCTCGAAATTTGTGTCCAAAAACTCGCTCCAGCGCACATTACACAGGGCTCTATCGTTACATATAATGTACATTCCTTCAAGTATTTCCCTCCCAGTGTTTGTGCTGCCGCTGTAAACGCTTGCATTTCTGCATGAGCTGTTACATCGTTCAACTGTTCTGTTAAGTTATAACCACGACCAATAATCTTACCCTGACAAACCACAATTGCACCGATAGGGATTTCATCGTTATCAAATGCTTTTTTTGCCTCGTTTAAAGCGAGTTTCATGAAATGCTCATCAGCACCTGCTGGATTTTCTTTCTCTTCGAAATTGTAATAACTCATAGAAGGTTAATTGACTAAACTGTTTAAATTGGTTAACTGTTATATGAGTTTACTTCCATTTGGCACTTTTTTATCTACTGAAGTTAAGACAATATCGCCGTTTTCATCTGCGAAACCTGTAACTAAAAACTCGCTCATGAACTTACCTATTTGCTTCTTGGGGAAGTTGATTACTCCGACAATTTGTTTTCCTATTAGCTCTTCTTTGGTGTAATTTTTAGTGATCTGTGCACTGCTCATTTTTATTCCAAACTGGCCGAAATCAACTTTTACTTTATAGGCGGGTTTCCTGGCCTCTGGAAAATCGAATGCTTCGAGTATTGACCCTACCCTTAGTTCTACCTTTTCAAAATCATTCCAAGTAATTTCTTCCATTTGACAAAAATACTATTTAACCACAAAGGCACGAAGAACACCAAGTGTTATTTAGTAGAATTTGTTCTAACTCAAGTCCCATAACTCACAACTGGTAACTCACAACTTTTCTTAACTTTGCACCATGGTAGAGATTAAGTTAAAAAAAGGAAAAGAAAAAGCAGTTTTACAACGTCATCCTTGGGTATTTTCTGGTGCGCTAGAAAAAATTAAAGGCAGTCCAGAAAACGGAGATGTGGTTAAAGTTTGCAGTGCGAATAATGACTTTTTAGCTTATGGATATTTCAACGCTCAATCGCGTGTTGCTGTTCGTTTATTAGAATGGGATGAAAATCAATTGATTGATGAAGCTTGGTATGCACAAAAAATTAATCAAGCCATTGCTTCTAGAGCTCACCTTTTGAAAAACGAGATTACTGATGCCTATCGTTTAATTTTTAGCGAAGCTGATTTTTTGCCCGGTTTAATTGTTGATAAATACGCTGACTTTTTATCCGTTCAGATTTTAAGTTCTGGTATTGAAAAAGCAAAACCGATAATTATCGATTTATTGGTAAAAGGGTTACAACCCAAAGGTATTTTCGACCGTAGCGATGCAACCGCTCGTACACACGAAGGAATTACTGCGGAAAATGGCCTGCTTTGGGGAGAAGCACCAGCAACTTTCATCGCTGTGCAAGAAAACGGGATTACTTACCATATCAATATCGCCGAAGGGCAAAAATCTGGTTTTTACTGCGACCAACGTGATAATCGCAAACTTTTAGCTGATTACGCAGCGGGCAAAACCTTATTAGACTGTTTTAGTTACAGTGGCGGATTTAGTTTAAATGCATTTAAAAACGGAGCAACCGAAGTAACAAGTGTTGATAGCTCTGCCTTAGCAATTGAAACCTTGAAGCAAAATATAGTGTTAAATAAATTTGATTCGGAAAACCATATTGCTATCCAATCTGATGTGAATAAACAATTAAGAGCTTTCAAGGAAGAGGGAAAAAAGTTCGACATAGTTGTGCTAGATCCACCAAAATATGCGCCATCTCGTTCTGCATTAGATAGAGCTGCTCGTGCTTACAAAGATTTAAATCGACTGGGATTATTGTTACTAGAAAGTGGCGGTTTATTGGCTACTTTTTCTTGTTCTGGCGCAGTAGATATCGAAACCTTTAAACAAATTATTGCTTGGGCCGCTTTAGATGCTGGCAGAGAAATTCAAATAATTAAACAATTTTCACAACCAGAAGACCATCCTATACGTTTGTCCTTCCCGGAAGGAGAATATTTAAAGGGTTTGTTATTAAGAGTTGTATAAAATATGTTGTTAGCAGAAAACATTCGCATTAGTAGAATACTATTAAACACGTGGAAGGTTGATTTAATTATGATTGCTTCATGTACGGCAGCTTATTTCATAAGAGAATATTTAATCGCTTATCATTTTGAAATTTCAACAATCATACCAACCGTTTTAGGTACAGCTATAGCTTTTTTTATTGGTTTTAATAATAACCAAGCTTATGATAGATGGTGGGAGGCTCGTAAAATTTGGGGAGCTATAGTTAATGATTCGAGAAGTTTAGCTAGAAATTTAATCAACTTTGTTGAGGATGAAGAAACGGCTCATCGCATGGTTTGCAGGCATATTTCTTTTATTTATGCTTTGAAGGCTAACCTCCGCAGCACGGTAGACGAGATTTATACAAAGTACCTAACTGAATTTGATAAGCAAAATGTGGAGAAAAATAATAATAAGCATAATGCTATCTTAAATATTCAGGCATTGGAATTACAAAAGTTATATAAAGAAAATAAGATTGATGGATTCAAGTTTATAGAAATCAACGAAATGTTAGTGAGATTAACTGATAGCATGGGCGGGTGTGAACGTATTAAAAACACCATATTTCCAACTACATATAGCTATTTAACTAAGGTTTTTATATGGTTATTTGTCGTAACTTTTACTTTAGTGATTAGCCAAGATATGGGCTACTGGAGTATATTTATGGGCTGGTTAATTGGTTTTGTATTTGTATCTACACAGGTAAATGGTATGGGCTTGGTAAATCCTTTTGACAATAAATTTTCTGGATTACCACTTAACAACATTTCTAGAACTATAGAGATTAATCTATTGCAAATGCTTGGCGAAAAAAATATACCAGAACCGATTAAACCAATAAATGACGAGTATATTTTGTAGGTAATTGTCTGTTTTACCGATAAAATAAAAAGGACGCTTTCTGAGAAAGCGTCCTTTTTATTTACTGAGTTAGGTTAAGTTATATCTCTTCTGAACTTTCTGGCAATTTATCATATTCTCCAGCAAGCGCATATTTGCCAAAAATCACTAAGCCAATTGCAATCGGAATAAAGATTAATAAAATAATTCCCCATTGTAAAGCGGTATTGGTTTGGGCAACTCCAGCTTCAGCTTTGCTAATTTTATCCCAAGCTTGCCATGCCATAAAAACCATTGCTGCAGGGCCAAGGATAATCCATACTAACCCTAATATTTTTTTGATTGATTTCATATCCTTAATCGTTAATGGTTTCGTCTTTTTTATTTGATAAATATATCGCTCCAATAATGAAACTTAGTGTGGCAATCCCGATAGGATACCATAAACCAGAAAGTGGTGTTGAGCCTGCAAAACTTGCAATCAGCGTAGCAACAAACGGCACCAGACCTCCAAAAACACCATTACCTACATGGTAAGGCAACGACATTGAAGTATATCTGATTTTAGTCGGGAAAAGCTCTACCAAGAATGCTGCAATTGGTCCATAAACCATTGTAACTAATAAAATTTGGAAGAAAACTAATCCTACGAAAATCCAAAATGTGGATGTTTCCAGTACTTTATCTTTATAAGTTTCTTTTGCATGTCCTATTGCTTTGCT
>SEDG01000398.1 GCA_004295885.1 Pedobacter sp.
ATTCATCATGTTATTGAGTTACACATTAATGAAGTCAGAGAAACACTACCAAAATATATCTTAGACAAATACAAATTGATAAGCCGAAAAGATGCCTTAATCAATGTTCATTTTCCTTCAAATACAACAATGTTGCAACATGCAGAAAGGCGGTTGAAATTTGAGGAACTTTTCTTTATCCAACTACAATTACTTTACAACAAACAACTGCGGAGTCTAAAGTTTAAAGGGGCATTATTTAACACTGTTGGCGAGCGAGTAAATACCTTCTACAACACAATGTTGCCATTTGATTTAACAGGTGCACAGAAGCGAGTTATTAAAGAAATTAGAATAGATACCCAGAGGGGAAGCCAAATGAATCGCTTGATACAGGGTGATGTAGGAAGCGGAAAAACAGTAGTTGCCTTAATGAGTATGTTATTGGCAAATGATAACGGTTACCAAGCATGTATGATGGCACCTACAGAAATTTTAGCTAGGCAACATTATCAATCTTTGGTTGATTTATTAAAAGGTGAATTGGTGAATGTTGCTGTATTAACTGGAAATTCGACTAAAAAACAAAGAACTGTTTTACACGAACAATTAGAAAATGGAGAGATTGATATTTTAGTTGGTACGCATGCGCTAATTGAAGACAAAGTGAAGTTTAAGAATCTGGGCCTAGTTGTTATAGACGAACAACACCGTTTTGGAGTGGAGCAAAGAGCGAAACTTTGGCGTAAAAATGTTATTCCGCCACATATTCTGGTGATGACCGCAACACCAATTCCGCGAACATTAGCTATGACTTTATATGGTGATTTAGATGTTTCTGTAATTGATGAATTACCTGTTGGAAGAAAACCAATTGAAACTAAGCATTTATTTGAAGGGCAGCGGTTAAGAATGTTTGGCTTTATGAAACAGGAGATTGCTAAAGGCAGACAGGTGTATGTTGTTTATCCGTTGATACGTGAAAGTGAGAAGCTCGATTTACTACATTTAGAAGCCGGCATTGAGCAAATGCGCTTTGAGTTTCCACTACCAAATTATCAGATCAGTATTGTACATGGACAAATGCCAAATTCGGATAAACAATTCGAAATGCAACGGTTCATTGAAGGTAAGAGCCAGATTATGGTAGCCACCACTGTTATTGAAGTTGGCGTTAATGTGCCAAATGCTTCTGTTATGATTATAGAAAATGCAGAGCGATTTGGACTTTCACAGCTGCATCAGCTAAGAGGTAGGGTTGGTCGTGGGGCAGAACAATCTTTTTGTATTTTGATGACTGGAAATAAGCTGAGCCAAAACTCAAAACTTAGGATAGAGACAATGGTTAAGACCAATAACGGTTTTGAGATTTCTGAAATAGACTTGCAACTTCGTGGACCAGGCGACATTACTGGCACACAGCAAAGTGGCGTCTTAGAATTGAAAATGGCAAACTTAGCGAAAGACCAAATCATTTTACAAGAAGCTAGAAATACCGTAATTGAGATCTTCGAAAAAGATGCAATGTTAGGTAATCCTGAAAACCTGCTTTTAAAAAATTACATCGATAAGAGAACAAGAGCTATTGCTTTTGATAAGATTAGCTAGTCTTGTCATGCTGAACCTGTGAAGAATCTAATAGAGAGATGCTTCCTTCGTCAGCATGAAAAAATATGATTTAATCCTCGTCGCTACCTGGTAAACTACCCGCACCAGTATATGCACCTTTTCTAATAATTGGCATTTTTAGGTATTTAAACAATTCATCTAAATGCACTAAGCTGCCATTGGTTTTGTTGCCTAAGAAAATCACTACAATATCTTTATCTAAGTCACGGATATAAATGTGGCGGAAACCATGCCACCAACCTGTATGGTAAACCACTTTATCCATTCCCTGCCCATCAAACATACGCCAACCGTAACCGTAGTTAAAGTGACCATTAACGGGTTTATTCCGACCTACGTAGGCAGAATCTAAACTCTTTTTGGTTAGCAATCTTTCATTTTTCAAGTACTTATCATACAACACTAAATCGTGGATAGTACTGTAAATTCCCTTATCGCCAACAGGTCCATCTAAAAAGTTTTGCGCTACAGAATACTTAAAATTGTTTCTATCATGACCAACTACATCAACAGGGATTTTTGGGTAAACTGTGGTAGAGTAAACATGGGTATGTTTCATTCCTGCGGGTTTAAAAACATTCTCCATCATATATTCAGCATATGTTTTGCCAGTAACCTTTTCTATGATTGCACCCAAAACCATAAAATTAGAGTTGTTGTAATGAAACCTGTTATCGGGTTTGGTGTAAGGGTTTGGTTTTCTTTCGGCAATAACATCCATAACCTCTCGGTTTGATACGCCTTTTTTCTGGTCTTTTTTCTCCTTGCGCCAAATATCATCGATAAAATAAACATAATTCATCATGCCACTTCTGTGGGATAAAAGTAGTTTTACAGTAATGCCATCATAAGGAAAATTTGGATAAAACTTTTTTACATCGTCTGTTAGTTTCAATTTTCCTGCCTCAACTAATTGCATGATAGCAACCCCAGTGAAGGTTTTAGTAATAGAAGCGAGTTCAAACTCTGAGTTGATTTTTAAGCTATCGCGACGAAGGTAATCTGCCCATCCTTTGGTGCCTTGATAAATGATTTTACCTTTTTTAGCCACCAATATATTGCCATTGAAGCCATATTTTTTGTGCAAGTTCTCAGCAAAGTCTGCAATCCATTTATCTTCATTTCTAGCATCGTAAGTGATTAATGTACTATCTGCTTTATCGTCTTCCTTGGTTCTTACTTTTTTATCGGCAGCCGCCTTTTTAGCTTTTTCTTCCTTAGTGGTGCAAGATGAGATAGATATAATGGTAAGCGCTAACGCTGTAACTAGTAAACGAAACTTCATAGGTATAGATAGACATTTGCAGTGCTAATTTAACTGTTTCTTTGTTGGGCCTAGAAACTGGTATTTTTTCTCCAGAAGTCAATAGTAGAATGCCCCCATCTTCTTTTAGCCAACTTTTTACATATTTTGGATTTACTAGGTGACTTTGGTGAGTTCTTAAGAATCCACTAGGGCGCAATAGATCTGCATATTCTTTTAGTGATTTAGAAACCAGTATTTTCTCGCCATTTGCTAAAAAGAAAAAGGTGTAGGTATTATCTGCTTCGCAACGGATAATTTCTGATAAAGTGATATACCTGATTTCGCTCTGCATCTGAAGGGCAATTTTAGTGGCATTTATCTCTGGTTTTTTTAATTGTTGCATTAAAAAATCAAGCTGTAGATTTTGCATTTGTGTTGCCAATTTACTTTCAGTTTTATTTACGGCATTAACTAACTCTTCAATATCTATAGGTTTTAGGAGATAATCTAAAGCAGCAAATTTTACTGCTTGTATGCCATATTGGTCGTAAGCTGTCACAAAAATCACCTCGAAATTACGTGTGGGTAGTAGTTTTAATAGATCAAAACCTGTTTGCTCGCCCATTTGAATATCTAAAAATACTAAATGAGGTGAATGTTTTTCAATAGCATTAACCCCATCACTTACATTTTGTGCTGTTGCTATCACGGTTACCTGCGGACAATGCTTTTCTAGCAAAGCGGAAACCGTTAAAATCAAATCATTTGCATAGTTGAAAAATGTGATGATAATTTTCCCGTCGGTAGATTTTTGGGATATGCCGTGCTTCACCGCGTTTTCTACAAAAGGTTGTAGCAGCATACTCGGTATTTCTATGTTGTCTAAATCTAGGTTTTCTGATGAGTTAATTTCATATTCAAACCCAAATCGCAATTGCTCCATTTGTAGGTAATCATCTAGTAAAGTCTTTTCTTGTGATAAACTGACTAGCTCCTTATCATTAAGAACATTTCGAGTTAATCTTGCAAATTTAGCAAGGTATTTATTGGCACTATCTATTTGATTTTTATTCATCAGGTTTTGAATCCCAGCAAGAGCATTAAACATAAAATGAGGATTTAGTTGAGAACGGACAGAGTTCAGCTGGAGCTTCGCCATGTTTCTCTGTTGCTCTTTTTCAGACAGTGTTTTTTTGTTTCTTCTTTTGATGAAGTAAAGGATAGCAAGGAACACTAAGCCGATGGAAAATGCTACAATAAGCGTGTAGATGAAAAGTTCTTTTTTAGTATAGGTTTCTTCCTCTAACGTGATAGAAAGCGTATGTCTGGTTACGTATTTTTCTCTTTCTTTTGAGGAAATATTCCATCTAATTAAAGGCTGAATAATAACTTCATAATCTCCTGATTTCTTGAAGATATTTTTGTCTATGCTTGTATGTGGTAGGTACGCATT
>SEDG01000399.1 GCA_004295885.1 Pedobacter sp.
GAACAAACCTTCATGGATATGAAGATTGAGATGGCAGGAACCAATAAAAAAGATTTAGACGAAATCTTAACCGACATAGCAGGAAAGAAAATAAAATCAATTCCAATAATTGTAAACAAGTTCGGGAACGTAAACTTTAACGGTACATTCTCTGGTTTCCAGAATGATTTTATCGCCTATGGCGAATTTAAGACCAAACTTGGTAGGTTTAAGTCTGACGTGAACATGAAGATTGATAAGAACGGTATTCCTTCTTATACTGGAAATGTTAAAACTTACGACTTTAACTTAGGCGAACTTTTAAATGAAAAAACCTTAGGAAAAATAACTTCTGAGCTGTATGTAAAAGGAAAGGGAATTGAAGTCAAATCACTGACAGAGGAGTTAAAGGGAAATGTATCTTATATAGATTTTAACGGCTATAGGTATCAAAATGTTAAAATCAATGGAACATTCGATAAAAAATATTTTGATGGAAACCTGAGCATCAATGATAAAAATGTGCAATTGGACTTTGATGGTGGCGTAAACCTAAATCCAGCACTTCCAGTATTTAACTTTAAGGCAAGCATTAAAAAAGCAAAGCTGAAAAAACTAAAACTTTACAAAGATTCCTTAATGGTTGATGCTGAATTTAGCACCAACTTCTCGGGAGATAACTTAGACAACATCCAAGGAAATCTTTCCATCCAAAAAATAACACTAAATAATAAAAAAGGGATTTACAACATCGATTCGGTTCAGCTTACTGCTAATGGATTAGGTATCGACAGAAGTTTAACCATAAAATCAGATGTTTTTGATGCAAGTATAAAAGGGCAATATGACTTAAATACCATCGTATCTTATTATAAAGCGATTGCAAAAACCTATATCCCTTCCTTAAAGGCAGAGATAGTAAATTATAAAACGCAAATATTTGATTTCAATTTAAAAATTAAACGCTTTGAGCCTATTGCGGAGCTATTAATTCCAGGTTTAGAACTAGATGACCAAGCAATTTTAGTGGGGTCTTTTGACTCTAGGAATAATAAAGCGACTTTGAATGGTTTTATCAATAAACTGACCTACAAAGGAATCATCGCTAACAATATTATTATAGACGAGAATACGACTGACAAGCAGTTGCAAGCTATTATCACTGCAGATAGAGTTGACCTTAATGATAGTTTATTTATCAAAAACGTCAATTTAACCAATGTCTTAAGGAATGACAGCCTTTCCTTAAACGTTAAGCTATCAAATGCTGATGATGCCAATCAACTGGATTTAAACGGGCTAGTAGAATTTGCATCAGATACGACGGCAAAAATTAGCATACTTCCTTCTAACCTGAAGATTAACAGTGAAGATTGGAGTATACAAGAAAAAGTTAGAATTAATTTCAATAATGGTAAAACCGAAATCAATAACTTCTCATTGAGCAACAACCAACAGTTGGTGAGAGTTGATGGGATTTTATCAAGCGACCCCAAGGATTTATTAATTGTTGGATTTGAAAATTTTAGCTTAAAAACATTAAATCCATTTGTTAAAACTTTAGGGGTTAAACTTGCAGGAAATGTAAATGGCAAGACCAGATTGTACGACGTGCTAAAGTCGCCTAGGATTTCTGATAGCTTGAGGATTGACTCTTTAAACTTTAATGGAACGTACATTGGCAGCTTAACAGATACATCATCTTATGACCAAACCAGAAATACAGCTAATGTTTACACCCAAATATTAGCCGATGGAAGGGAAACCTTTAAAATAACTGGAGGGTTGGACTTAAAAGAAAAGTCTATTGACCTTAACATTAAAATGGACGATACGAAATTGACAGTATTGGAGCCCTTTGTTAAAAAATTGGTTTCCAATTTAAAGGGAAATATATCGGCTAATTTAACCGTAAAAGGGAAGTTTGAAAAACCAGCAATTAACGGAGAGGTTTCTTTTAACAAAGGAGAACTGACGGTTAATTACCTAAAGACTGCTTATACGTTAAATGATGAAGTAACCGTCGATAACAGTGTAATTGCGATAGATGAATTAGAACTACAAGATGTTGATGGTAATAAAGCGGTAGCCAATGGAACAGTCGATTTAAATAACATAGACGACCCCAATATCCAAGTTGAGTTAACCGCTACCAACTTTATGGCATTAAACACAACTTCGAAAGATAATTCAGTTTATTACGGTAAGGCATATGCGACTGGTAACTTTTCTTTCAAGGGCCCTACTAATAACATGTTCATTAACATTGATGCCAAAACAGAAAAAGGTACTGTATTTAACTTGCCTTTAAATAGTTCTGAAACAGTGTCTGATAGAGATTTTATCAATTTTGTTAGCAAAGACACTGCCCAAGTTGTTAAAAAGAAAACTAGTTTTGATGGTTTAAAAATGAATTTCAAGCTAAGGGTTGACCCTAATAGCACCGCCAACATTTACACTATTTTAGGAAAACTAAGTGGAAAAGGAAATGCAGAGCTTGAATTAAATATTAACAGTGGTGGCGATTTTGAGATGAAAGGCGATTATATAATTGAAACAGGTATTTTCGATTTCACGGCTCAAGAGGTGATAAATAAACGTTTGGAGATTAGACAAGGCGGAACGATTAGATGGACAGGAAATCCAACGACTGCTCAAATAAACCTTAAAGCTATCTACGCTTTAAGAGCCAGCACTGCCGATTTATATACGGCAGCCAATAGAGACCAATCATCAGCATCTGATGAAAGGGTACAAACCGAAGTTGAAATGGGTTTAACAGGTTTGCTATTGCAGCCAGATATAAAATTAGATATCTTCTTCCCTGCCAATCCCGCTAAAAAAGAAGAGTTTCAATCTTACTTTAATGATGGTAATAACTTAAACACACAAGCTTTAAGTTTAATTATTCAAAGAAG
>SEDG01000400.1 GCA_004295885.1 Pedobacter sp.
TATTATCCTTATTGGTTAAAGGGAAGTCCTAATTATACTTTATCTATTGATGATTTAGGTAAAAACTTAAATGACTTGGTTACTAGATACGGCAAAGAAGTGATGATAGTTGAGGTTGGTGGAGAAGCAACTAAACCTCAAAACACTTTTGATATGCTAATTGCAGTGCAAGAGAAAGTAAAAGCCGTCCCAAATGGAAAAGGTTTAGGTGTACTTTACTGGGAACCACAAGGCGCTGCAAGCTGGAGTAAATACAAATTAAGCGCTTGGGGAGATGATGGAAAACCTACCCAAGCGCTCCAAGCATTTCAATAAATTATTTACTAATACTAAAGACCTTACTGCTATGCGGTGCCAATTGCTGAGAAAAATTAGCTTCTGTTCCTCTTATGTAATTCCCAGTCCACAATTCTTTAACTCTGTATTTACTATCGAATCCAAATTCCTTTAAATTTACAGTAACAGTTGCCATTTCCTTGTCTCCAATATTAAATAAGGCTAGGTAACGTTCTCCTGTTTTACTGTTGCGAGATGTTATCGCCATCTTTCCATTTTCCATAAAAAGTTGCTTCACATCAGTTCCTTCTCTATGCATTTTTAGAATGTCCTTATTGCTCACTAACGATAAGGTAAATGTATCATTTGATGGCAAATCGCCTCCAAACATTAATGGTGAACGGAAAATGGTAAAAAATGTCATTAAGGAAACTTGCTCATCTTTCGTTAAACGAGTCATTCTATCTTTACCACGCTCCCCTCTAATTGCAATTCTGCCTAAGGGAATCATATCGCAATCTGGCCAAGTACCTGGTGCCGAATAAGCATACCATCCTTTAGAAACGTTCATTAAATGCACTAAATCTTTCCAAATGTCCCAAACATCATCAACCATACGCCACATGTTCGCATGTTCTTTTATATGTTCGGCATTTCTTATTGGTGTTTCACCAGGAGAAGTACTCAATACAATTGGTCTTCCTGTTTTGTCAATCGCTTTGCGAATTAGTTCTATTTCTCCTTCGTGGTAGGGACGGGATAAATCATCTACTTTAATAAAATCAACTCCCCAAGAAGCATATAACTCCAAAATAGAATCATAATATTCCTGGGCTCCTGTTCTATCTGCTACAACGGTATAATTATCTCTTAACCACTGGCATTGCAATTCTGTAGAATAAACTTGGTCTGCAGTGATTCCTCTTGCTCCCTTAATTGGTAATTTTCTTTTCACGGCCTCCACAGGTATTCCACGCATGATATGGATACCAAATTTCAAACCTTTGCTGTGAATATAATCAGCTAATGCTTTAAATCCTTTTCCGCCTGCTGCTGATGGAAAACGGCCAACGTAAGGAAGGAATCTGCCATACTCATCCATTACATACCTTGGGTCCGTCTGGTTGTAACCACCCGCTTTATCATTTTCTACAAACCAACGAATATCTACCACAACATACTGCCAACCTAATTTTTTTAAATTGGTTGCCATATAATCGGCATTTGCTTTTACTTCAGCCTCTGTAACGGTAGAACCATAACAATCCCAGCTATTCCACCCCATTGGAGGCGTTTTTGCCCAATCTTTGAAGGATGATTTAGTTTGTGCCTGGGTGGTAACCGCAATTGAATACAGCGCAACGATGATGAATGCTTTTTTTAACATGGTTTATGATTTGGCTTACCCAAAAATATAAAATAAACGTCAATAATACGTTTATCTGAAAACTTTTTATCTATTACATTTCAATATCATTAAACAACGACTGATACAGCTTATTCTAAATAAATGATATTTTTGTAGCGTTAATTAATAGAATGAAAAAACTGCTTCTTCTTACACTCCTATTCTGCTGCACAGAAATTAATGCACAAGTTTTGCGAACTAGAGCAGTAACCTTAATGGGAAGTCGTTTTGATATTACGATTGTAGCTAAAGATTCAGCAACAGCTGAAGCTAACATCGATACCGTAATTAAGGAAGTAACAAGAATTGAGAATTTAATTTCTGATTGGAGACCATACACTCAAATATCCCAAGTAAATCAGAACGCTGGTATAAAACCAATCAAGGTTGATAAGGAAGTTTTTGAATTGACGGAAAGAGCCATTAAATTATCGATAATTACAAATGGCGCATTTGACATCAGCTTTGCTGCGATGGATAGAATTTGGAAATTTGATGGCTCGATGAAAAAGATGCCAACACCAGCTGCGATTAAAAAATCTGTGGAGAAAGTTGGTTTCAAAAATATCATCCTTGATAAAAAGAACAGTACCATTTTTTTAAGACTAAAAGGAATGAAGATTGGCTTTGGTGCATTAGGAGAAGGATATGCAGCAGATAAATGCCGTAAAATGATGATGGCGAGAGGAATTGAAGCGGGAATTGTAAACGGCTCTGGCGATATGAATACTTGGGGTAAACAACCTGATGGTTCTCCTTGGAACATTGGCATTACCAATCCTAAAAGGCCAGAGGAGCTTTTTGCAATAGTGCCTTTAGAACATGGTGCGGTGGTAACTTCTGGTAGTTATGAAAAATTTGTGATGTTTAATGGCAAACGTTATGCGCACATCATCAATCCGAAAACGGGTTATCCTGCTACTGGTTTATCTAGCGTAACCATTTTTGGACCGAGCGCAGAGATGGCAAATGGTTTGAGTACTTCTATAATGGTAGTAGGCAAAACAGCTGGATTGCAATTGATTAAACGTTATCCGAAGATGAGTTGTATTTTGGTAACAGATAATGGAAACTATTTCTGTTCGCCTAATTTTAGTATTGATAAGTATCTGGTGAAGTAAAGAAAGTCTGACGTCTAGTGGCAGCATTGATTGCGTTAAAGATTGAAGCGGCATCCTTCGATTCTTCATTGTGTTGGTCTCTTTAAATATCCTATCCAATATTTCGATCATATCTTTTTGCATAGCTAGAGAACCACAAATCATAATCACACCATCTTGTCGCATTGCTGTCGCTATAAATTCCTTATCTCGCAGTACTAAATCACTCACATATTGTTTATTTGCTTCTCGAGAATAAGACAAATTCAATGCACTTAACTTCTTATCTTTTAGTTTTTTATCAATATCATTTTTGTAAAGCTCAAATGACGATGAATCACGGAAACCACAATATAAATGAGTATTTACCTTTTTACTATTCTCATCAATCATCCCCAAAAACGGAGCTATGCCAGTACCATTAGCAATCATTATAACGGTAGCAGATGTTTTTGGGAAATGAAAATGTGGATTTAAGTCTAATGCTGCTTGGATGGTTTCGCCTTTTTTTAACTTGTAAAGAAAATTTGACCCTAGACCATCTTTATGTAGCTTAACACTCAATTGTATAATTTTATTAACCTTACCGATAGAATACTGTCTTTCTCTATGGTCGTTTGCAGGATAAATGGCCAGCAAGTCTCCAGATGTAAAACGAAGATTACGCTTCGGCTCGAGATGAATTAAAAATGAGCCTTCCTCGTGCTTAACTGTAGTCTTCTCTATCACAACCAACTTATGTAAACGTTTAGTTTTATCCTCAAAAAGCTTCGGTGAGATAGTTAGCGGAATTTCAGTTTTTTGCGACCAAAGTGCTTCCCATTGTCCAAATTCTTCTGGCGACCTATCATTTACCGTATGAATTTCTATTGTAGAAGTTGCCCATTCTTGCAGCGAAAGAGCATTATTTACTTCGTAAGCGTATTTGCAGAAATCTGGATATGACTTTGAACCAAAGCCTATTACAGAGAAATCAACTTTATTAGGTTGAGGATGTTTTTTTAACAGCTCCATAAACTTTCCAGCGTTTGTAGGTGCATCGCCTAAGCCATAAGTTGCTGTAAACACAATTAAATGTTCTGCTTTAGGATAAACTGTATAATTATTCAACTCTGTTATAAAACATTTTTGCCCTGCTTTAAGGAGTTGCTGATACACTGCTTTAGCGAAATGGAATGTACTTCCATTCTCAGAACCTACTAGTATAACATAATTACAATCTTCTCTTTTGTATTTGTTTTTGGTAACCCCCGACCTCCGTTTTAATGTAATCGCAAAGCCAGAATAAATGAAAAATAAGATGTTACAAGAAGCGATTGCCAACACTATTGCCCAAATCATATTGGTACGGCCTGTATGTAAATCTAAACTCAACTCCGTTAGCAAAACAGTAGTTGGATATAATGCTTCAGTTAATATATCTCCAGTTATCTGATTAACCGTTAATTCTCTATCTTT
>SEDG01000401.1 GCA_004295885.1 Pedobacter sp.
TGACTAAATTCAATGTCGCCAAAAAAGTAGCTTTTATTGGGGCTAATGAGACTTCACAAAAATTAATTGCTTATTTCGAAAATGATCCTCACCTGTCTTACTATGGTACATTAGGCGGAGATGAATTTATTTATGATAGAGAAAACCAGCAACACGCTACTGTAATATTGAAAAAACTAGCACAGGCCGCCGCCGCGGGGGTAAAGGATGTTTATGTTGCTGTAGATCCGAATAAGATGGCTGAAGTGCAAAACCTCATACAAGAGGCAGATACACAAGGGATACGAATTAAGTTTGTACCCGATCTCGGGCTTCATTTATCTCCCAATTACGGTATCAGCTATTTAGGCAATGAATTCCCCATTATTACACTGAGGCATGAGCCTTTGGAGGAGATGGGAAACAGATTCAAAAAAAGAGCTTTTGATATATTATTCAGCTCTTTTGTGATTGTTTTTGTCCTGAGTTGGCTCTATCCAATCATTGCGATTTTGATTAAGTTGGAAAGTAGAGGGCCGGTATTATTTAAGCAGCAAAGAAGTGGTAGGAAAGACGAGCCATTTAATTGTTATAAATTCAGGAGCATGCGTGTGAATGCCGAAAGTCATGAAAAACAAGCAGTGAAGCAAGATCAACGGATTACGAAAATTGGCGCTTTTTTAAGGAAAACGAGTTTAGATGAAATGCCTCAATTTTTTAATGTTTTTGTAGGTTCAATGAGTGTTGTAGGTCCGAGACCACACATGCTGGCGCATACAAAAAAGTACAAGGCGATTATAGATAAATTCATGGTCCGTCATTTTGTGAAACCAGGTATAACTGGTTGGGCGCAAGTGAATGGACTGCGAGGAGAAACGAAGGAAGATAAAGCGATGGAAGGAAGAGTAAAATACGATATTTATTACCTTGAGAACTGGACGGCGAGTTGTAGAGGTGATTTGTTTGAACGGAAGCGATGTACGGCAAACGTTTGTACCCACTTAAAAGAAAAGTTTTGACAGTGGTATTATATTTGTTACTATATTTGGCTAAAATCAATGAAAGTGTTTAGTCAGATTAATATTGTTCCCAAGTGGATTATTTTTTTACTGGACTTAGGTATCTGCCTATTTTCTTTATTCATTGCTTACTTTTTACGCTACAACTTTGATCTTAATAGTATACAGCCTGTAGAGTTTGGCAGGAATGTAATTATCATTAGTGTAATTAATGTACTGGTTTTTCTTAATGTAAAAACTTACTCAGGTATCATCAGGTATACCAGTGCGCAGGATACCTTTAGGGTGCTATATGCAGTTATCGCTACTAATGGAATTTTCTTTTTCATTAATATGGTAGTTCTTGCCTTTAATAAGGATCCTTACATTTCTAATATTGTATTGGTAATTAACGGCCTAACAAGTTTCCTTTTTTTAATTACCTATCGAGTATTGATCAAATACTTTTTCATGTACATTAAAAACTTAACGCTTGATAAAAGGAAGGTAATTATTTATGGGGCTGGAGAAGCGGGTTTGGCAACCAAACGTACTTTTGACCATGATGGAAAAGTAAACAAGACCATTATAGCCTTTGTAGACGATGACGATAGGAAAGTTGGGAAAACCATTGATGGCGTTAAAATCATTGCGGGGCAAAAGCTGGAACACTTGATTGTTGAACATGAGGTGGATGAGATTATTTTTGCTTCTTACACGATCCCTATTGAGCGTAAAAACCAGATTGTAGACATTTGTTTAGAGAATGACATTTTAGTATTGAATATCCCTCCAGCTGATGTTTGGAGTAAGAGCAAATTACATCCTCGTCAAATTCAGAATATAAATATTGAAGATTTACTTAACCGCAAAGCTATACAAATTGACATAGAAGGCATTCAAAATCAACTTAAAGGTAAAAGAATCCTCATTACTGGCGCTGCAGGTTCTATTGGCAGTGAGATTGTGAGACAGTTGATGAAATTTGAAACCAATTTAATCATTCTTTGTGATCAATCTGAAACTGCTTTGCATCATATTTATTTGGAATTGGAAGAGTCTCATTCTAACAATAATTTTCATGCATTTGTAGGAGATGTTAAGGACGAAAAAAGGATGAACCACCTTTTCGAAACTTATAAGCCACATTACGTATATCATGCTGCGGCCTACAAACACGTGCCTTTAATGGAAGATAATCCTGCAGAAGCAATAAAAACCAATGTTTTGGGAACTAAAACCATTGCAGACCTCTCGGTTAAGCATGGTGTACAGAAATTTGTGATGATTTCTACAGATAAAGCAGTGAATCCTACGAATGTGATGGGGGCTTCTAAGCGTATTGCTGAGATCTATGTGCAATCTTTAAATAATTCGTTACACCGACCTGATTTTATTTTTAGTAACGGGCTAAGCTACATCAATGAATTGGAAGTAAAACCGATTACCAAATTCATTACCACTAGGTTTGGGAATGTACTTGGTTCTAATGGATCTGTAATACCTCGATTTAAGCAACAGATAGAAAAAGGCGGACCAATTACGGTTACCCACCCTGAAATAACAAGGTATTTCATGACCATTCCTGAAGCTTGTCGTCTAGTCTTGGAAGCAGGTTGTATGGGTACTGGAGGCGAAATCTTTATATTTGACATGGGTAAGTCGGTAAAAATTGTAGAGCTAGCTAAGAAGATGATTCGATTGGCTGGTTTGACTCCTAATCAAGAAATTAAAATTCAATTTACCGGTCTAAGACCTGGAGAGAAATTATTTGAAGAACTGTTAAACGACAGTGAAAATACCATGCCAACCCATCATGAAAAGATAATGATTGGGAAGGTACGTGAATATGTATTCTCTGAGATAGAATCGCAAATATATACTTTGCTGGAGTACGCAAAGAGAAATGACGACAGAAATGTGGTGATGACAATGAAAGCCTTAGTTAGAGAATATAAGAGCAAGAACTCTGTTTTTGAAGAGCTAGATCATCAACCTAGCATTACCCAATAAAAACCCTTTATGAAAATACGATTACTAAGTATCCTTTTAATTTTTGCCGCCTCAACTGTAAAAGCTCAGCAGATTATCCCGTATAGCTATTATCAATATCAAAAACTCAACAAATCCTTATATAGCTTAGACACTAGATTTCATAGCTCATTGAAACCTGTAATCGGAGACGATACTGTAGTGACCAAAAAGCTTGATTCTCTACTTGGCGTTGGTCTAATGGAAAAAACTACCTGGGTAGGCCGTAAGTTATTTAACGAACACTTGGTGCAAATAGATAAGGAAGACTATAGTTTCTACTTAGATTTCTTAACTGATTTACAGGTAGGAAGAGATAATGAACATAAAATCAATACTTTTTTAAACACAAGGGGTTATCAGTTGGGTGGTAACATTGGGAAAAAATTTAGCTTTTACAGCAGTGGATTTGAAAACCAGGCTCGCTTTAATAATTATTTGACGAATTACGTCAATACTAATGGCGTAATTTCGGGAATGGCAAATGATAAATTTGGCCCAACAAAAACCACAAAAGATTGGGCTTATGCTACTGCAGTGATTAATTATACCCCTAGTAAATATATCACTATTGCCTTGGGGCAGGATAAAAACTTTATTGGCGATGGTTACAGATCAATGTTATTATCGGATTTTGCTTCACCATATCCATTCCTTAAGCTTACCGCTACACTGGG
>SEDG01000402.1 GCA_004295885.1 Pedobacter sp.
ATGGCCTGTGGGAACACGGTAGTTTTGTAAGGTGATCTGGCCACGCCATGTAATACTTCGTTCCACCAATCGTGAGCGGGTACACCTAGCCTTGGAATTGCTGGCGCAGCGTTAAGCATTTGTGCTACTTTTTCTTCAACGGTTAATCTGCTCACCAAATCCTTAACCCTAACTTCAAAACTTAATTTATAATCTTGAAAGGGATATTTTTTAGTTTGGCTGTACGTAGTTTGTGAAACAAAACATGCGATAACAAGGGCAAGTATAAATGCGGTCTTTTTATTCATACAAAGAGATGGACGAATCCTTGGTTTAAAAATATTTGGTTATTGGTTGCAGTAACACAACAAACATAACTAGCAACTGAGATTTAGAGGTCTAAAAATTAATCGAACTGGTTTAAAATACGGTATAAATAGAAAGCTATGTTATGATTTAGGTAGATGGACCTAAATTTTATAATTAGAAGAGGCTCTAATTACTAATTCAGATTTCATGGTAATCAATGGAGAAGAATTCATATCTAATTTTTGACTCAAATGATCGAGCAATTTTGCCGCGATAACCTTACCCATTTCAAAGCCTGGATAATTTATTGTGGTTAATGGCGGATCGATATTTCTAGAAATCATGTCATTATTAAAACCAGCGAATTTGATGTCTGTTGGAATTTTAAAGCCCAATCGTTTTAGCTCGTTCATACAAGCTGCCGCACAACTATCATTCGCTACAAAAACACCATCGCCTTTATGTCCAGCAATTAATTTTGCGGCATCCATTCCAGCTTTTTCGCTTAAATCGGTTACAATTAGCTGATGATCGTTAAATGGTAATCCAGCAGCTAGAAGTGCTTTTTTAAAACCGTTAGCTCGCTCCTCATAAACACTAACAGATTGATGTCCTGTAATGTGAAAAATATGCTTTGCACCCATCTCAATTAAATGTTGTGTAATTAGAAAGGCAGCATTTTCATTATCAATGGTTACCGATGGAACAGTTAAGCCATTTGGTGCACGATCAAAGAAAAGAACTGGTATTTTGCGACCGTGAAAAATATCAAAGCCAGCAACGCCATCGCTACCAGCAGCCAATGATACCAACAAAC
The DNA here is from genome assembly GCA_004295885.1 of Pedobacter sp. Lineage (GTDB taxonomy): Bacteria > Bacteroidota > Bacteroidia > Sphingobacteriales > Sphingobacteriaceae > Pedobacter. The sequence goes on from SEDG01000402.1 coordinate 1,106, forward strand.
CATCAACTCTGTTATTAAACATTGTTTTAAGATTACTGATCTCTTTTTCGGCATTTTCCATCGACTGACTAATAATTAAATTATAGCCAGCGTTGTTGGTTACACTTTCTACCCCAGCAATTACTTCAGACATAAAGTAACTATTTAAACGAGGTACAATGATACCGATGGTATTGGTGCGTTGCATACGCAAGTTTGCCGCAAAAGTATTACTGCGATAGCCCATAGCTGCCGCCATGGCTAAAATCTTCTTCTGTGTTTTTTTACTCACCGCAGCATTGGCGTTCAATGCCCTACTCACCGTCGATGGCGAAATGGAAAGCCTTTCAGCAATATCATATATGGTTACTTCTTTATGCATCCTTACCTCCTGCTGCCTCTATAGACTTTAAATAATCTGATGGCGATATGCCATATAATGTTCTAAAACAAGTACTGAAATATTTTGCGCTACTGAAACCAACGGTATAAGCAATTTCGGTAATGTTACCCATACCGCCATCAAGATATTGTTTTGCTCTTTTTAATCGCATGTCTCTTATAAATTCTACTGGGGCTTGTTGGGTAAGGCTTTTAAACTTTTTAAAGAAAGTAGCCCTAGCCATATTTACCGTTTCAGCAACGGCATCAATGTTAAATTTAGGATCTGTCATGTGTTCTTCTACGATCGCTATAATTTTTTGCAAGAATAACTCGTCTTTAGAGGTTACCACAATTTGACTAGGCCCAAGATCCATCACCTTTTGCTTGGAGACGAACTGGCCAAAAACACGCTTACGTTGATCGAGGATGTTTTTCATTGCCGCGTAAAGCAGTTCGTTATCAAACGGTTTACTGATGTAATAATCTGCACCGTATTTTAACCCTGTAATCTGGCTTTCTAATGCACTTTTGGCAGAGAGCAAAATAACAGGTATGTGGCTAGTTTCTTGGTCGTTTTTTAATCGATCTAGCATTTCGATACCGTCCATTTTTGGCATCATGATATCGCTTAAAATCAGGTCTGGCTGTATTTTCTTTGCCATTGCTAATCCTTGCAAACCATCTTCAGCTGTTTTTACCCTATAAGTAGAGCTTAAGTTAAGCACCAGAAACGAACGCATATCTTCATTGTCTTCCACTAAAAGGATGAGTTGTTTTTCATTATCCTTTTTCTCTTCAACGGATTCGTTGTTGTTTTGAAGTTGCAACTCAACGTTCGCTGTAGCTGATGCTTGCAATTTCTGTTTTTCGTCCATAGCAACATGGCTGGCTACTAATGGTAGGTTAATAGTGATGGAAAGCCCTTCTTCTTCACGATTTACTGCGCTTATGGTTCCATGTTGCAGTTCTATTAATTCTTTAGCCAAAGCCAGACCAATCCCAGATCCTTTAAGCTGCTGTGTATTCGGATGTTCGCTTTCATGATACAAAAGAAAAATGTTTTCCAAATCAGCCTCATTTACTCCACAACCCTCATCATTAACTACAATTTGAATGGCATTGTCCTTTTTAAGAATGTTTACTTCAATGCGTTTTCCGGGTGGCGAAAATTTAAAAGAGTTGCTCAACAAATTGTAAATCACCGTTTCCATCTTATCTGCATCTGCTAAAACTTCAATTGCGTCCTCACCAGTTACTTCAAGCTTAATTTGATTGGTTCTAGCTGCTTCCTGAAAGTTTTCGGCTACTTCTTTTATAAAATTTTTCAGTTCAATTTTACTCAAGTTAAGTTTCGATTGTCCACTTTGTGCTTTTCTTAAATCTAACAG
>SEDG01000403.1 GCA_004295885.1 Pedobacter sp.
TGGGCTGTAAATTTCGCGAATGGCGTAAGCACTGCCTTCTTTTTCACGATGTGGCCCAACCAATCCGTCTGGTGCATTAACACCATTTACATCGATGATGTTATTTTGATCTGTACGAAGAATGCCTTCATCGGCTAAATCCCAAATAAAACCACCTGCTCCTCTTTTTTCATTCCAATGCAAATCCCAAAAATCTGCCAATGAAGCTGCTCCACCACCATCATCCTGTGCGTGTAAAAACTCAGTAGGCATATAAATATTCGTATCGGCTAAGATTTTTTTAGAACTATAAAAATCTTCGTAATGGTTACAATCTATGCCGTTAAACGCGTTCCCTGGTTTGTGGTGGGCATGGATTACTGTACGTTTAGACAAATCGTATTTGCCGTATTCGGCATCTAAATCAAAATTATGACCGCCTTCGTTTCCATTGCTCCAAAAAATAACAGAAGGGTGATTTACATCTCTAATTACCATTTCTTTTACCAAGGGGATACCCGCTTTTGTGCTGTATGCCTTTTGCCAACCTGCTAATTCATCCAAAACATAAAGCCCCAATGAATCACATATATTTAAAAAACTTTGGTCTGGCGGATAATGAGAACAACGCACCGCATTCATGTTCATTTCCTTGATTAGTTTCACATCCATTAAATCTATAGCAGGATTAATGGCTCTTCCAGTTTCTGGCCACCAAACATGTCGGTTCACACCTTTCATTTTTATTTTGGTTCCGTTCAGGTAAATACCATCACTTTTCCTAACCTCTAAGGTCCTAAAACCAAATTTCTCTTTAGTTTGATAGATATTTTGACCAGCATTTTGTACCGAAATATTAACCTGATAACGATTTGGAGTTTCTGCTGTCCACAGTTTAGGATTTTTAAGTGTTGTTTTTACATTAACTAAGGAATCTGATGTTGTAGTGGTTTTGCCTGTTGCCACAACTTTACCTTTATCGTCTACAATTTCAGCTAGTATCGTGCGGCCAGCCTTTACATTTTTTAGGTGAACATTCATGTTAAACGTTCCATCTGCCTTGGCCTCAATAGCCGTCCATTCGATGTGTTCCTTCGGGAAAGCCTCTAAATAAACTGGTCTAAATATCCCTCCAAAAATCCAGTAATCAGCTAATCGCTCTGCATTATTAACCGAATTGTCGGATGACATTTTACTAACCGTAGCTTCTAGCTGATTGAGTTTGCCAAAATTTAGCTTATCGCTGATGTTATACCTAAACCTGTAAAATGCACCTTTATGAGTAGGACCAGCAGACTTACCATTAATTTTCAATTCCGTATCTGTCATCGAGCCCTCAAAAACGATGAAAATAGCCTTACCCTTCCAACTTAGCGGAACGTTAAAGCTGTGTTTGTATATTCCTTTCTCATCAGCAAAGCGGAAGTTTTTTCCATAAGTCACATAATCACGACCGTAATTGTACGAACCAAAGCCTTGTTGTTCCCAATGTGATGGTACTTCTATTTTAGACCAAGCTCCACTTTTTCGTCCGCCAGTAGCCCAAAAATCCCAAGTTTTAGTACGTACATTATCTGTACCCGAAAGGTATTGAACTTGTTTTACAGGTTTAGTTTGCGAAAAAGTTGGTAAGCTGAATAACATACATACAGCTAGGCCAAAACCACTCATTTTTAAAATCATACAAGGATATTAGTAATTGGAAATTTGTTTAAAGGTTATTTATACATCTGAACAGCACTGTCATTGATTTCGAATGGATGTTGTTGCAACATTCTATAAGTTTCGGCACCCGCCAACAATACTGGGCCGTAACTATGAGCGGCAAATACATTAATTGGTCGGTAGTAATAAAATGCTGGATCAAAACCCATACCCGTGCCAACGCAAGTGCCTTCTACCTGACCATTTGCATTGATTTTAGTACTCACCGCATTCCATGCCAATAAAGCCATTGGTCCGTATGCTTTAGCATCTAACCAGCCCTTGTTAACAGCACGAGCAATGCAATAAGTATAAATCGCAGTGGCAGAAGTTTCTAAGTAAGAATCGTTTCGATCTAAAAGCTGATGCCAAAAACCTGTTCCATCTTGCAAAGCTGCTAATCCGCTCACGTGAGCTTTCAGCATTTTTAAGATAATTGGTCTACCAGGATGACTAGCGGGTAATGCATCGAGCATTTCAATTTTTGTCATTAAACCCCAGCCGTTTGCCCTCGCCCAATGAAACTGTGGATGTGGGTCCATATCTTGCACCCAACCATGCATATACAATCCCTTTTCTGCATTAAACATTCGGTCTGCAAACAATTGATACTGTTTTACCGCTTCGTCGAAATACTTTGTTTCTCCTGTTAAAATTCCCATTTGCACAACGGCGGGCAAACTCATATAAAGGTCATCTAACCAAAGCGTATTGGGTTGAGGCCTGTTTCTCGCCAATGTCCCATCTTTTAAACGAAACTCCTTAGTCATGATATAATTCAAATAATTATCTATAATTGGGCGAAGGTTAGCCTTAATTTCTCCTGTTCTTTGTGCCTTGATCATTGATGCGGCAATTGAACCTGCATCATCTAATGCGTGAGGATCTAAAACTGAACGTACTGGAGTTACTGCGCCCTTATTTGTTTTGAGATAATTCTGATAAACATTCACTACGTCGGCCAAGAAATTAATACGTTTGATGGTGTAATCACTGTATTTTTTATCGCCAGTGGCAGCCGCAACTTCAAGCATCCCTGTATAGGTAACGCCCCATTCGTAACTGGTTAAACGATAATCACCTTGTTTAAATATCGAATTTGAATTGGCTTTTTTTAAATCTGAAATTACCTCATTGGTAGTTTTGTCAACCAATTGCGCAGG
>SEDG01000404.1 GCA_004295885.1 Pedobacter sp.
TAAGGTAGAAAATCTATGATCGGGAGAAAGTTGTAAGTAAAAACTCCAAATAATAACGAAGCTGCAAAAACTCCTATAGCTAATCCTTTTTGCAGTTTCGCATTGGTCGTTATTGGATTTATTTTTTCTCTGTTGATGAATAAATAAACAATCAAAACCAACAAGACTAAATCTTTTGTGAACGACTGCCATGGGGTTAGTGGAATAGCATCACCAAAACAACCACAAGAAGTTACCACTTTAAATGCAGCAGAAACGAATGTTAAGAAAGTAAAAAATACAATTAAGCCTAATAAACCCTTTGTAACCTGATTTTTCCAAAAGCCAAAAAGCAATAACGCACCTAAAACTATTTCTAAAACACATAAAATGATGGCAATACCTGTTGCCCAATTGTTTAAGAAATCTATATGAAAAACCTCGAAATATTCTTGCAGTTTATAGCCAAAGCCAAGTGGGTCATTCGCCTTAATTGAACCTGAAAAGATAAATAAAACCCCAACAAACCACCTAGAGAAATTTAAAGCTATTTTTTGCCACATATTGGTTAATTGATTAATTGCTGAAATCGGTTAACTGTAAGCTTAAAACTATTTAACACCAAGTTTAATCAAAGCAAAAACCGCGTAGTTTAACATGTCCTGATAATTAGCTTTTACACCTTCAGATACTTCAGTCTGACCAGAATTGTCTTCTATTTGTTTAACTCTAAATATCTTCATCAATATCAAATCGGTTAATGAGCTAATTCTCATGTCTCTCCAAGCTTCGCCGTAATCGTGGTTTTTTGCAAACATTAATTCTTTGGTTTCATTAACTCTTTTATCGAAAAGATTTTCTACCAATTCAACTTCCATTTCATTAGGGTCGCTATCGGTTAAATCTAATTGAAGCATGGCAATTACGCAGTAATTTACAATACCAATATATTCTGAGGTAATGTCCTCGCCCACTTTAGAAACTTTCTTTTCTTCGAGCGTACGAATACGTTGCGCCTTAATAAAAATTTGGTCGGTTATAGACGAAGGCCTAAGAATGCGCCAAGCCGTTCCATAATCTTTTGTCTTCTTTAAAAAAAGCGATTTACATACCGCTATTACGCTATCGTACTCGTGTGATGTGTTTACTGCCAAAACAATCAAAATATTTAGTTTAAAGGTATTTTAATACCTATTTTTGTATTAAATGATGGCTAAAGATACATTTTTAAACCGAAAAGTAACACTAAATAGCAAAGGGAAACTGATAGATTTAAGCGCTCCAGCGGTCATGGCTATCTTAAATATTACCCCCGATTCATTTTATGGCAACAGTAGAATAAGCAACATCGATGAAGCTTTAAAAACAACGGAGAAGTTCATCAATGAAGGTGCAAAATTTATAGATATTGGTGCTTATTCTTCTCGTCCTGGCGCAGCTGATGTTAGTGAAGATGAAGAATTAAATAGATTGATTCCTATTGTTGAGGCAGTTGCCAAAGAATTCCCTGAAACATTAATTTCTATAGACACCTTTAGAGCTAAAGTTGCGAGTGAAAGCATCAATGCTGGCGCTCACCTCATCAATGATATTTCTGCTGGCAATTTAGATTACGCTATGTTTGAAACAGTTGCAAAATTGCAAGTTCCTTACGTAATGATGCATATGAAAGGAACGCCTCAAAATATGCAGCAAGACCCAACTTATGAAAATGTAGCATTAGAGGTTTTAAATTATTTCTCAGAAAAAATCTCAAAATTGAAAAAATTAGGCGTTAAGGATATTATCATTGACCCAGGTTTCGGCTTTGCGAAAACAATTACTCACAATTATGAAGTTTTGCAACAACTTCAAAGTTTTTCAATTTTTGAATTACCAATGTTAGTCGGTTTTTCTAGGAAATCGATGATAACCAAGGTTTTGAATAACAAATCAGCTGATGCTTTAAACGGAACAAGCATACTAAATACAGCAGCTTTGATAAAAGGAGCTTCAATTTTAAGGGTTCACGATGTAAAAGAAGCAGTGGAATGTATAAAATTGACAGAAAGAATTAAAAATCCTTAATCGTTCGCACAATATTTTCATTTCCGCCAATTTTAACCTTAAATTTCATCTTTGCTAAATAACACCTTTTTTTAATTGATTAAAACCCTTTAATTGATTAACTTAGGCACAATGAAAGGCCTTGATTTTGATTTTCTTAAATTTACATGGATTAGTGCAATTGATATCATCGTTGTTGCCATTCTTATCTATTACATTTACAGCTTAATCAAAAATACACTGGCGGTAAATCTACTGCTAGGCTTACTTATCATCTTCTTATTTTACCATTTGGTGAAGAGTTTACACATGGATTTGTTGTCTGCCATTATCAACAAGTTTATGGCAGTTGGCATCATGGCATTGGTTATTATTTTCCAACCAGAGATTAGAAGATTTTTATTACACATTGGAAAAAGCACCTCCTTACAAAAAAACAAGGCTTGGTGGGGTTATTTATTTGGCAGTAAAGATTTAGAACGTGATAACCTGATTAGGATTAAGCCAATTATAGATGCTTGCAAGAGCATGAAAAAAACACGTACCGGAGCTTTAATTGTTTTCGTTAAGTTTTATGATGATGAACTTTTTAATAACAGTTGCGAAATCATCGATTCAAAAATATCAAAAAGACTATTAGAGAGTATATTTCAAAAATATAGCCCTTTGCATGATGGCGCTGTTGTTATAGCAGAGAATAAGATTAAGAGTGCCAGTTGTATTTTACCATTAACGGACAACGATAAATTACCCACTCATTTTGGTTTAAGACATAGAGCAGGCATTGGGGTTTCTGAAACTACTGATGCTGTTGC
>SEDG01000405.1 GCA_004295885.1 Pedobacter sp.
TGAGCTTTTGAACTAAGCTTCGCAATGAGTAAACAAATGATAAGCAGTGACCATTTCATACCCAAATTTACAATAATCTCTTATTGTTTTTTAGGTGTTCTGCCCAAATTAATCACAGCGCCAACGCTAAATACAGAATTGCCTGCATTTAAAAACTTCCTGCTTCTTAAGCCGAAATTACTTCCACTTGTGTATTGGAGTTGTACCTCATCACTTAAAATCATTCTTGTATAAAAAACAGGTTCTAAGAAAATGTTATCCTCATTGGGCTGTAATATGTTATTTCTATAAAAATTGTTAGTATTGATGAAACTCATCCGCAATGCGGTACCGTAGTTTAACCCAAATTTAGCACCAAAAAGCTTTAAATTCCTCTTCCTTTTAGAACTATAGTTTACTTGGATAAACTTTTTGTCATAACCAGCCTCTTGAAAATCGTTACTGATGATATTCTTATTATCGTCTAATTCTCGAAATGTCCTTTCGCTTTTTCCGCTTCCCAAACCCGCATAAATCTCAAGTATCCTGTTCTTATTTGGCCCAAAGGTTTTAAAATAACCCCCACCAAACTCTATCATTTTATCTTTGATGTCTTTTTTGTCTCGTTCATTCTGTAAGAACGCTCCATTCGCCAAAATAGCAAAATGACTGCTCACCGCATAGGCCGAATTAAAATTGAAGTTTCCTTTAAGAGACATATGTGCACCAGCAGCAATCTCACCTTGCGTAGTTAGCATTGGCGTATTAGGTACACTTGGAATATAAATTGAAGAGCAGCTAGTTAAAAATAGCACGAAAAATATTGGTGCAAAACGTGAGTAATTAGTCATAGATAAAATAATAACAGCTTTTGCCGTAAAATATTATCTAATTATGAATTTCATTAGCTCCATTACTCTCTTAAACTCTTCATGTATAGTTGAAGTAATGGTGACTTTATCTGCCGTAACAGGATGGATAAAAGATAATTCTGAGGCATGAAGTAACATAGTTGTCATTTCAAATTGCTCCATAAAAAATCTATTCTGTTTGTTGCAACCGTGTTTCCTATCTCCAATGATGGGATGAAAAATATGAGCAAAATGTCTTCTCAATTGATGCATACGACCAGTTTTCGGGGTAGCTTCTACTAAAGAGTACCTTGAGGTTTGGTGTTTGCCAAAAGCCACATCGATTTCCGCCCTTTGTAAAGTTTTGAAGTAAGTAAAGGCCTCTTGCATATTGCCATTTTCTTTTGCCAAGGGATAATCGATTTCTAATTCATCTGGCGCATATCCACGTAAAATTGCTAAGTATTTTTTTTCTACCAAACTCTCCTGAAACTGCTTATGCATAGCGATTTCCACATCTTTTTCAAAAGCGAAAAGCAAAATACCACTTGTTTTTCTGTCTAAGCGATGTACAGGACTTACATGCCGACCAATTTGATCTCTTAACATTTGTAAAGCAAATTCTGTGGCGTCGTTAGCCATCTTAGAACGATGGACAAGTAATCCGTGAGGTTTATTGATAGCAATTAAATGCTCGTCTTTGTAAACGATTTCTAACATTCGGCGAAGATAGGAATAAAAAAGATTGTCATCCTTGACACGTGTCTATTTTATATCGGTAGCGTGTCTAAGGACATATTTCGAAAATTATTAAACCAATCTGGGCGTGCCCCAAGCTGCGCAAGGGTCGGGCTATCCGCTGCAATCTTTTTATGGCTCCCACAGTACCCCCTGATAAAAAGGATTTCCGCTACTATCCCTCACGCAAGTCCGCCTTACCTACCAGATACCTTAAAATTGGCTGGCTATCATAGTAAACCGTGCTCTGCGGCAAACAGCACACCATTGAAACATTATAAGCGTTCTGTGTGCCACAACCCACGGATATCGGAAATAGCTGTAATAGATTATGAGATTCCATAACAAAACTTAATAAGCTAGGTATACAAATCAGCCGCTAATCTAAACGTATTGCAATGCGCATCTACAATTACTTTAATGTCTGCAGAATAACCACCTCCCATACTTATTTGAACTGGTACTTGATGTTTTAAACAAGCTTCAAAAACCATTAAATCGCGTTGTTTGCAGGCGTTCTTGGATAAAGCCAATTTTCCCAATTTATCACTTTCTAAAACATCAACTCCTGCTAAATAGAAAACAAAATCGGGTTGATGTTTTTCAAAAACAAATGTCAACGCATCGCTTAACTTATTTAAGAAAGTATCATCATCTGTACCATCTTCCAATGGAATATCTAAGTCAGATACCTCTTTTCTAAAAGGGAAATTCTTATCGCCATGCATAGAAAAGGTGAAAACCCTTCGCTCATTTTGAAAGATTTCTGCTGTTCCATTACCTTGATGTACATCTAAATCTATAATTAAGATACGTTTAGATAAAACATTATTTAATAAATAGTTAGCAGCAATTGCCTGATCATTTAATAAGCAGAAACCTTCTCCCCAATTACTACCCGCGTGATGTGTTCCACCTGCGACATTAAACGCAACACCAAACTGTTGGGCATACTTGGCACCATCAATTGTTCCTTGGGCAATTCTAACCTCTCTTTCTACCAGTTGGGAACTTAAGGGAAAGCCAATTCTTCGTTGCTCTCTTGCTGGTAATGTTAAATTTTTAAGCTGTAACCAATAAGCAACATCATGAGTGTTGATAATATCTACTTCAGCCAACGGTACTGGAGCAAATAAGTTCTCCTGAGTTATGGTTCCTTCGTGGAGTAATTGCGCAGGTATCAGTTCGTATTTAAGCATCGGAAAACGATGCCCTTCTGGCAAAGGATGTGCGTAAAGTGGATGATAAGCTATTTTCAACATCTAGGTAATTGCAGATTTGGTCGACAGGCAGGTCGTTTGCATCCTGATTAAACGGGTTTTCTATTTCTTCAGCTATCAACTCCAAACTCGCTAATACATAGAGAATAAAGGGTACAATTGGAACCACAAAATAACCTAAACTAAAAACCCATCCAATAGGTAAAGTTATCACATAAATGAATATGAATTTTTTAATGAAAGCACTGTAAGAATATGGAATAGGTGTATTTCTAATTCTTTCACAACCCCCACATATATCTGTGAATTGGTTCGTATCGGCGCTTAGGGTAATTAGTTGTTCTTGAGAAATCTTCCCATCTCTTTGCAGATCGTATAACCTAGCAATTATACTTGCTGCAACCTGATTTGGAATGTGCTTTCCTCCATCTATTTCAATTAAAAAGCTATCCTTACCGAAGTATTGTTTCTCTCTTAAATGCTCCTTTAATGCGAATCCATATTTAGGAATGCCATATTTAAAGAATTCAACTTCTTCTTCGGGTAGGTTTAAAGCTTTTATTTTCAGCGCCAAATTACGACTTACATTGGTTAATGCACCTAGCAACTTCCTTCCATCCCACCACCTATCATAAGAAGTATTGGTCCTAAAAACCAATAGCATAGACAAAACAAAACCCAACAAATTGTGCATCATGCCCACGTTTTTAATGTAAGTGGTTTCCGCCAGCTTTAAATGATTTAATTCCAAGTATGCTATCATCGCAGAAAGAATGGCTATTCCCAACATTAAGGGCCATAACTTTCTAAAGGTATCTGACTTATGAACGTGGAAGATGAAACTCATCCACTCTTTAGGATTGTAATTTATCATTTAAGATTTTGGCTAATGGATAACAACAACTCACCAGTTTTAAAAACA
>SEDG01000406.1 GCA_004295885.1 Pedobacter sp.
ATAAATTAACCAAGTCCTACAAACTGCCTTTAATGAATCAGGTGCCAGTAATTACGATGCGCATTGAGCAAATTAATGGTAAAACATTAGCAAAGGACACGAGTAATAACAATGCTTTTAGAGGAGAGATAAGAGCAACTTTTCAGGACAGTTTAACTGCTGCAGAAAAGATAATAGATGGCGAATGGACTGGAAAAACAGAAAAAGATGCCCCTGTTTACATTTCACTAGAACAAGGTTACGCCAAAAGGCTGAAAGTAAAACTGAAAGACAAAATAGTTTTCAACGTACAAGGAATGCTCATTCCAACAGTTGTTGGTAGTTTTAGGGAAGTAAACTGGGGAAGGATGCAGACTAATTTTAGGGTCGTTTTCCCGACTGGCGTATTAGAAGATGCCCCTCAGTTTCATGTATTGATGACTAGGGTTCCAAGTAAGGAAGTTTCGGCAAAATATCAAGGAGCAGTTGTTAGGCAATTTCCAAATGTTTCTGTTATCGATTTAGACTTGGTGTTGGAGTTAGTTGACGAGCTCTTGAGCAAAATTGGTTTTGTTATTAGATTTATGGCTGGTTTTAGCATGGCCACAGGGTGGATTGTTCTTTTATCAGCTGTGCTAACCAGTAAAAACCAACGGATAAAAGAAAGCATTTTATTAAGGACTTTAGGCGCCAGTGGCAAGCAGGTGTTAATTATCAATGCGATTGAATACTTCTTTCTAGGGGTTTTAGCAGCAGGCGCAGGGCTGATATTAGCTCTAAGCGGAAGTTGGCTGTTAGCTAAGTATAGTTTTGATGCTACCTTTTCGCCTCCCCTAATTCCGATATTGGTACTTTTCTCAATAGTTGTTGGATTAGTTGTGATAACAGGTGTATTAAGTACGAGGAATGTCTTAAATCAACCTCCTCTAAAGATTTTAAGAAACGAGGGATAAATTCCCCAATAATGTGGAATAAGGGAATTAGATATGTAGATAATTCCCCAAACTTCCCCACCGTTAAAATCACTTAATTTTTTAAAAAAGCTGTCGCCAACGTCTCAAATCGTCATAATTTAGCAATTATGTATGTTTAAACATCAATAATAACCCAGCCATTTTTCCTATATTTTTTTTTAAGGAGTAATGAGTGGTTGGTGGCATAGCAATTGTCTAATGGGTGTTATAACACATAATACTCAAATGAGAAAATATTTAAAATATATAGTTGCTTTAGTTCTAGTTTTAATTAGTGTATTTATGGCGAAAGCTCAAACTTCTGGGACTGGATGTAAAATTGGAAGTGCTGTTTATACCACATATTTAGGTACCGCCCCTTATTATGGCAACAATAGTGATATTGTTAAAGTATATAGCAATAGTACAGCAGTATCTATAATTACTGGTAATGGTTACTCGGGTTATCAATGCGGGAAAATTAACATATATTCTGCTGGCACTAGATATAATTCTGCTACGAATACAAACGACCCCTATCCTGCCGTAAATGAAATTCTAGCTACAGTTTCTACAAATAGCTGTATGGTTTCGTCAAGTTTGGGTGTGTCTTCTGGTGGAAAAGGAGATATTGTTCAATACACCTATAATAATCCTACTTATTGTGGAGGTTCACCAATGCCGCTACCTTTAGACGATTATAATTGGGCTATAATTGGAAGTTTTGCTCTTTTGGGTGGTTTCTTAATTAGCAAGAATAAAATAGCAATACGATAAATAATTAATCACTTCCTTAGGATTGCAAATTTCAATAGTTCAAGAATAATTCATCAATCTAAACATTAGGCTTTCAGCTCTTTCTCTCTCTTCCTAGTTAAGTTTACTTGTTTTGGGTTGCCTAATTTAAGCTGTTATTTTTTTCTCATCTAACATCCGTATAATACGGTATATCGTATTTAGCAAAAACGATGTTTAAGAATAATGAAATATTCGAAGTACTGCATTGCCTTGATTTTATTATTGATCAGCATTTTCATAGCAAAAGCACAGACAACAGGTAGAGGTTGTTTTGTAAATAATAAAATCTATACACAATATTTAGGTTTAAGATTAAATGGTGTTAGATGTTATAATTCTGCTGGGGCGTTTTACAATATTAACTACAATAATTATAGTGCCACTAAACCCAATAACTATAATTATACTTGCGGCGAAGTTAATGAGTTTAACAATAGTGGTAACGGGCCAAATCAAAATGAATTTGTTGAAACAAATGGCAATACGCCCTGTATTATATCAACCAGTACAGTAGCTGGCGTGAATGGAAATGGAACAGATGGTACTTACACCGTTAACAACCCAACCTATTGCAGTGTTGCCTCCTTACCATTAGATGATTATACTTGGGTTTTAGTTTTAGTTGTTGGCGGTTTCGTTGGTTATTTAATCTCTAGCAGAAAAATTGTAGTATAAAGGATTAAATAATTTTCTTGGTTTCCTGAAGAAGTCAGGTTTTCATATTATTACTACTCTCTATTTCTTATTCCCCCATTCCCTATTCCCTATTCTCTCTTATTCCTTCACAGGCACTTCCATTTCTCTCGCTGTCTCTATGTAAAGCTTAACTTGATTTACGCAAGCCTTTAGGTTTTCTTTTACTTCATTTTCCCAAAAACGCATCACCGTATAGCCCATTTCTGTTAAACTTTCATTTACAAACTGGTCGCGTTGCATGTTTCGCTTAATTTTAGGAATCCAAAAAGTTGGATTGTTCTTATGTTTATTTTCATCCCATTGGTAGCCATGCCAAAAATCCCCGTCTACAAAAATTGCCAGTCTATATTTATCAATTACTAAATCTGGCTTACCTGGTAAATCTTTTCTATGTATGCGAAATCG